>NZ_JBZWEN010000002.1:0-96512 GCF_058673395.1 Streptomyces sp. HUAS MG56
CGTACGCCGGGTAGTAGCTGCTGCTCAGGTGGATCGGGTGTCCGTTCCTGCTAACGACCCGGCGGCGCACCTGGACGGGCGTTCCTGGAGCCACGTCAAGCCGCGATGCCACCAGTTCGTCGGCACCGGTCGTCCCGACCTCCAGGATTCGCGAGACCTCCCCGTCATCCAGAGCGCTACCAGTAGCCGCGTGCAGGGCGACCCTGATGCCGATGTTGTTGCTGACAGGCCCAGCTACGACCGTTCCCACGCCGGGCTTTGCAAGCGTCAGTCCTTCCATCTTGAGGACCCGGTAGGCACGGTTCACGGTCGTGTGCGCTACGCCGAACTGCTCGCTGGCCGCCTTGAAGCTCGGCATGGTGTCGCCGGGCCTGAGCGTCCCGTCGCGGATCTGCCGACGGAAGTGCTCGGCGATCTCCGCGTACCCGGTGGTCTCGGGCATGGTCGACCTCCTCTCTCTGTCGCTAGTTGCTGCACTCCATGCGCGCAGCAGTACACCCCTGAGAGTAGTCGAAGAAAACTCCGAGCGCTACTACTAGCGCTAGAGGGCGCGAGTGGTCTACATTGAGGTTGTCGGCAACGACGGCGCCCCCAGAAACGCCGAACGGCCCAGGTGTGCAACCACCCAGGCCGTTCAGGGGCCCCGAAGGACCCGACAGATCGCTACCAGCACTGACCAGGAGCGACTGCCATGGAAAACCGTATCGGACAGGACACCGCTAGGACCCCCGACACCGCCCAGGCCGACGAGGCCCTGCGCCGCGTCACCGCCAGCCAGATCGGCCCCCGGAAGCCGGGCGTCATCTACTACGACGGCGACCGCATGGTCCAGGTCCAGTCCGTCATCACCGACCTCACCGAAGCCCGCCGCATCCTCAAGCGGCACGCGGCTCGCTTCGCCGTCCTCATCCGTGACCTGCACACCGGTTCCGAGCACTACACCGGCGCCGTCTGGACCGGCAGCGACCGCGTCCTGAAGGCGGTGGCGTGATGCGGATCGTTCTCGCCATCACCCAGGCCCTCGCCGTCACCGCGATGCTCACCGCGATCACGGAACAGGCCGACAAGGCCCGCGCCTGGGCCCTCACCCTGCTCCTGACCTCCTCAACCGGCCTCTACTTCGCCGTGACGGGAGACCAGACGTCGGCCACCACCTACGTGCTCGTCTCGCTGGTCGCCCTGAACGGTCTCGCGGACGCCAAGCGTCAGTCCGAGGGAGGCCTGTGATGGAGCAGCCCCAGTTCGAGCAGATCCCGTCAGGGGAGTGGAGCGCGGCCGCGGTCGCCCAGTACGACCCGGAGCTGTACGCCCAGGTCACCGACGTGTTCCTGCTCCTCGACCCGATCGAGATCACCGACAAGGTCATCCGGGACCGGCAGGCCGACCTCCCCGACGTCGCCCAGATCCTCGACGAGCTGTATGGCGACGTTCCCTACCCGTACGCCGACGAGGACGTCCCGCTCCCGCACGACCAGGAGCAGATGGACGCCCTCACCGCCGAAGTCGAGAACCACCTGCGGGACGGCGAGTTCTGATGACCGGCCAGTACGTGCACACCGCCGCGAACGCCGTACCCCCGCTCGACGACGAACTCGCCGGCCGCCTGGAGGACCTGGACGGCATCCACGCCGGGATCGATCTGATCCGCGACGGGATCCGGCTCCTCGCCCTGGATCGGCACACGATCGACCGTACGCAGACCGTCATCGCCGGGCTCGCCGGCGGAGCCGACGGCACCAACCTGGTCGCCGCCATCGGCTACCTGGTCGCCCGCCTGGCCAATCCGGCGAGTAACCCCGCGCTCCGCACTCTCCCGCTCGACCAGCAGAAGGACGTCCAGCAGGCCGGAGAAGACGCCTGCCGGATGCTCACCGACCCGTACGTCCACCAGCCCGCCGCCGAAGTCTGCGGCGCCATCGACGGCATCTGACCCGGAAGGACCAGCCATGCCGCTCCCCGCCTGGATGAAGAGCCGCCGAGCCCCCCAGCCCAGCAACCGGCACACCGACATGTGGAAGGGCAAGCCCCTCCCCGAGCGGAACCGCGCCTTCACCCAACTCCACTACCGGCTCTACGACCGCCGCACCGGCAACCTGCTCGGCTACGGCTCAACGAACTCCCTCACCAACATCAGCGACAACATCCTGCGCACCCAGCAGGACCACCCCAACGCCCAGGTCTACGCCGTCGAGTACGACGGCCCCGCCTACACCGACTGACCACCCACCGGGGGCCGGCCGCCGAAGCCGACAACGACGGCCGGCCCCCACCCCAACCAGACCGAAAGGAGCCCGCCGTGGCCACCACCACCCCCGGACCCCAGAAGCCCATCACCGACGCCGAAGCCCGCATGCGGGTCTTCCAGATCATCGGCAGCGACATCTACTACGACGCCCCCGCCGCCTTCACCGGCGACTGGCACCAGGCCCTCCAGAAGACCGCCGACCGCTGGGCCTCCACCCCGACCACCACCGACGACCACGGCCTCGCCGCCTAACCCCGAAAGGACACTTCCATGGCCCGCAACCTCGACGAGTTCGCCAACGAACTCACCCAGGTCACCGCCCAGGTCATCCAGGCCTCCACCGAAAACGCCAAGGCCAAGGCCCTCCACACCGCCGTCCACAAGGGCGACACCGCCGCAGCCCAGCGCATCGCCGACTCCATGACCACCGAACAGCTCCAGCGCATCCAGGCCAAGCTCCGAGCCTGACCCCACCGCCGGAACCTCCGAAACCGAAAGGACCCAAGCCCATGCTCGCCGAAGCGCTCAACGCAGCCGAACGGGTGCCCGTGTACGCATGGGCCGCCCTTCTCGCCCTCACCACCCTCGCGTTCGGCTACCGCCTCGCCGCCAAGAACCAGCTCCGCACCAGCCCCCGCAAGCCGGGCGACAAGCAGAAGCGCCGCACCATCACCGGCTTTCTCGGCATGGGCCTCGTCACCCTGCTCGGCTTCGGCCTGTCCGCCAACACCTCCATCCGCTTCGCCGAGAAGCGGCTTCACATGGAAGCCCCCTGGACCCTCACGATCGGCCTCGCGCTCGAGGGCATCGTCCTCGGCCTGACGCTGTACTCGTGGGCGTTCGAGGACAAGAGCACGGCACGCACCGCCTACCTCCTCGTCTTCGCCCAGGCCATCGGCGCCATCGAAGTCGTCCGGCAGGAGCACGAGGACATCGGCACCGCCCTCGTCCGCATCGTCGGGCCCGTCATGCTCGCCTACGGCCTGCACAAGCTCCTCGGCCTCGAGGCCAAGCTCGGCAAGATTCAGATCAAGTCCGACAACCTCATCGTCCGCTGGTGGCGCGACCGCCTCAAGCGACTCGAAAGCAAGCTCGGCATCGGATCCCGCGGCGCCGACGCACAGGCCATCAGCCGCCGCAACGCACAGGACAAGCTGATCGCCCTGGCCACTCTCGGTAAGCCCTGGTTCATGGGACAGCGCGCCTACGAGAAGGCCCTCATGCGAGCAGGAGACGCCTCCTTCCACGGCCTGGACGACACCCTCGACGAACTCGGCACCGAGATGCGGATCACCACCCGCATCGACCGCATGGGCGCCTTCAAAACCCTCCCGGACCGGACCGAGACCTACTCCCTGCGGTCCCTGCGCCCCTCCAGCGCGGCCCAGGGCGCACCGGACGTCGCCCCCGACGACATAAGCGCTCTGACCAGCGAGGGCGCAGCAGGGCGCACCACAGGGCACGATGCGGGCGCGCCCGAGGCAACCCCCGGCGAGGCGCAGGCGAACAGCAGGCGCGACGGAGGCGACACCGACCGCCGCAGGCTCGCTTTCGACCTGTACTTCGACCTTCGCGGGAACGGCCCGTCGCCCTCACAGAACGCCTTCGAGAAGGCCTGGCGTGATGCCGGATACGGGCTGAAGACCGACGACATCCGCGCCCTCTACAAGGACATCCACACCAAGGTCACCGGTAACAACAAGTGACCGCCGCCCACGGAATCAGCCGGAAGGAGGACCGAGTGAATGAGACCCGAACCGAAGCGCGGCCGCAGGCGGTCACCCCGCCCGCGGCCCCGGCCCGCGTCCAGCCCGCCCGCCGGCCCACCATCCCGACCCTCCCCGCAACCCCCGACGCCCCGCCCTGGCACCACCGCCTCCTCCCCAAGCCGGTCCGCTCCCTCATGGCCGACCTCGGAATGTGGCAGAACCCCACCCCGCAGCGCCCCTCCAACCACCTCGCACAGACCCTCACCGTCATCCGCCACTACGGCTGGTGCCAGTCCCTCGACGTCAGTCCCACCGGCCGCGTATGCGTCCGCGGCGCCCAAGGCCTCCTCGAGAACACCGGCCACGTCACCCCCCAGGCACGCGAACGAGCCGTCCACTACATGCAGCAGACACTCGCCGAAGCCGGGATCCACATGCAGTTCTTCGCCTGGAACGACCTCCCCGGCCAAACCCAGGCCACCGTAGAAAACCTGCTGGTCAAGGCCGCATACAAGGCCCGAGCGAACGGAGAGTGAAATGAACAACCACCACAGCAACGACGAATTCGACCGCATGATGAACCAGGAATACCCCATGAACCCGACACCCGAATTCATCGACCCCACCCCCTACGGAATCCACGCCAATTCCGTCCCCCACAAGCCCGGCCTCACCCGGCGCGGAAAGGTCGCCATTGCTATCGGCGTCACCGTCCTGGCCACCGGCGGCCTCATCTTCTGGCAGCACTCCAACGCTGCCGAAGCCGCCAGCCAGGCCCAGGAGCGGGAATACGCGCTGGAGAACAAGAAGCTCGACCTGCAAATGCTCCAGGCCATGAACCAGGCCAACGCCGCCAACCAGAAGCAGCAGAACACCGCAGACGAGCAGCGGCAGAAGCAGATCTCGGCGTGCGTGAACACGGATAAGAGCCTGGTCGGCAAGCAGATGGGCGTCAGCTACTCGAGCGTGTTGAAGGACTGCCAGAACCAGTTCCCCGCCACCACGAACGGCAGCGACATGCAGGACACCGCCTCCAGCAGCAGCTCCGGCAGCGGGGTCAACGGCGGCCTCATCATCGGCGGTGCCGTCCTCGTCGGCGGGGTCCTCCTCATCGCCCGCCGCCGCCCCACCGTCAGCAACTCTCAGTAACCGTCCCTTGTTTTCATCACGTTCTTTTCATCAGGCGGAAGCCGATCATCGCCGCACATGAGAGACCCGTGATCGACGCTTACAGCCCGTACGAAGAACATGAAAACAACTACTCACAGTGAGGAATGTGATGGCGAGCGACACGGTCCCCGCAGCCGCGGACGGCCCCAACACCCCGCCCGGCAGCGCCCCCACCACGGCCGCCGGCGACCAGGGCGCCACCCCGAGCAGCGGCCTCGCCGGACTGCTCGCCCCCGTCCAGGTCGCCCGGCCGGCCGCGTTCAACCTCGACCCCACCAACACCCTCCCCGGCGACGCCACCACGCCCGACGCGGCGGCCGCCGGAATCACCAGCGCCACCTTCCACAACACACCGGCAGGCGCCGGGAACTCCAGCACCGAAACCGTCACGCAGAGGCAACAGCAGAGCGTCCTTCGGGCCTTCGCGCTGGCCATGGCGGAACGCTGGAGGAAAGGCGGAGACGCCCGCCTCAAAGCACTCGACGTGCAAAAGGAAAAGGCCAAGCAGAACCAGGTGAAGACCTCGGCGACGGTCAACCGTTCCGAGAAAATCCTTGGCGGATCCACGCACACCGGAAGCAGCACCAACAGTAATTCCGGGAAGTCCCTCGACAACAAGACCCGCCAGCACAACTCCGGGAACGGCGGCGGGACCAGCAACAACGGATCCGGCGGCCGGGGCGGCAACTCCGGTGGCCGGGGCGGGAACGGCGGAGGCCGCGGCCACGACGGGCATTCCGGCGGTACCGGCAGCAGTGGCGGCCGTGGGGGAGCGGGCCGGGATAAGCCGTCCCGCCGAGACGGATCCGGCAACAGCGACGGCTCCCGCTCCTCCGACTCGGCCTCCAGGCGCCGCCACGACAACAACGGCACCGGATCCGGTACGGGCGGCCGCGAGAACAGCGGCAACAGGCACGGCCAGGAGCACAACGGCCGCGGCAACAGCGGCTCCGGGACCGGCACGCGCACCAACAACGGCGGCAGCGGCGCTCGAGGCGCCCAGGGACCGGCCGGCCCGACCGGCGGCCGCGGCCCCTCCGGCGACAACACCCGCACCCCTCGTACGCAGACCGAGAACGGCCGGCAGAACCAGCAGGGCCAGCGGAACCAGCCCGCCGGGACCGAACGCCGCCCCGACGGCCCGCAGCGCGTACACCGGCCCGGCGACAGCTCCGGCCGCCCCTGGCGGACCAACCCGGACCGCCCGGACCGGGCCGGCAACCAGACCGCGGACAACCAGGGCCGCCAGCAGGCCCCGGAGCGAACCGACACCCCCAGGGACCGGCGTACACCCGACCGGGCCGACCGCGACCGCCGGACCCAGCCGGCCCCGCCCGCCCAGGACAAGGTCTCGCTCGAGAAGAAGGACCCCACCACCCAGACCCCGGACGCGAGCACGGGCACGGGCCGGCAGGACCAGAACGGCCAGCAGCGCCCGCAGCGTCCCACCGACCGGCCCCGCACCCAGGGATCACGTGAGACCGGATACCGCGACGGCGCCCGTGCCGGTGCCGCCGCCAACCACGTCATCGCCTACCGCGACGGCGTCCGCGACGGCTGGAACGACCAACGCGCACACGGCCGCCGCGAAGCCGAACAGCTCAACCAGGCCCACACCGACCGCCGCCAGCAGGCCCCCCAGCCGCAGCCCCAGCCGCGACCGCAGCCGCAGGAGATCCCGCCCATGCCCACCGAACCGCCCACCAACGGGGCCGCCCAGCCCATCCAGGTCACCAACGCCAACGCCAGCCACATCGAACTCGGCAACGGCGCAGCCCGGCAGTTCGTCTCCCGCGGCGAAGTCCGCAACCTCGCCGGCTACCAGCGCGCCCTCGACCGCAAATCCATCAACATGGCCCGCGTCGCCGAGCACACCATGATCTACGAACGCCACGCCAACGCCCAGGCCCAGCGCGCGATGAAACTGCTGGAGCAGGCCAGGACCGTCAAGGGCGGCGACAAACTGCTCCGCACCCTCACACGCCTCGCGGAAGCCGCGAGGGCGCAGGAGATCAAGGCGGCCCAGGCCCACAAGCGGGCACAGCGCGCCAACGAGTCCTGCGGGGTCCTCTACGCGAACGTCGACACCCGCTACAGCGAAATCTTCAAGGCCGCCGTCGACTCGGCCGACGGACCCGCCGAACTCGCCTACTACCGCGACCTCGGAATGGAGCCGACCAATGGCTGACCTGACCTTCAAGCAACTCCAGGCCGCCACCACGGCCCTCACCAAGGACATCCTCCGCTGCGCCGAAGGAATCAAGCAGGAAGCCAAGACCCTCGACGAAGAGGCCCGCGACACCGCACGCACCGCCGACAGCATCGCCGCGCTCAAGGTCGACAAAGCCACCATCGCCGAGACCCGCGAACTCGGAAAGATCATCACCGGGATGCGTGAAGCCATCCTCGAACACGCCACCGCCTGCACCAACACCGCCGCACACGCCCAGGCCGTCCACGAACAAAACCAGAACAGCCACGGCCGACTCAACGAAGCCGTCAACCGCTCACCCGTCGGCAAAGAGATCTACGACGTCAACCGGCAATGGGTCATGCCCGAATAACCCCTGCCCCACCCCCGCCAACCCACAGGGGCCGGGACCCGACTCGGATCCCGGCCCCGCCCACACCCCGACAACCCGCCCAAGAGAGGACCCACGCCATGACCACCAACACCACCACCCGCACCCGCGGCCCCCACACCACCGAACAGAGCATCGCCGCCGCCACCAGCCTCGCCCCCCTCGCCGCCGGCATCATCGCCCCCTTCCTCGACACCGACGCCGCCACCGTCGTCGACCTCACCGTCCTCGCCTCCGCCGCCCTCGCCACCGCCAACATCATGGACGCCCTCCCCGACCAGCTCACCGACCACCTCCCCGCCGGCGACATCCTCCGCGCCCACCGCCTCCCCAACTTCATCGCCCACCTCACCACCAGCGTCGCCCTCGGCATGGGCACCCTCTCCGGCCCCGACGGCACCGACGCCCTCATGGCCGGCTTCCTCCAGGTCGCCGAGAAGCCCATCCCCGGGATCGTCTCCCTCGGCTGGTGGGCAGCAGTCGCCCTCGTCCCCTACCAACTCCGCAACATCCTCGGCCTCGGCCGCCGCCGCGCCAGCCCCACCACCACCCACGCCGCCGTCCAGACCCCGCCGAACATGCCCCCCGTCCCCGCCACCGCAGCCGAACAAGCCGCCCACCGCTGGGCCCAATACATCTCCAACCCCGACAACGGCTCCCACCGCCACCAAAACCTCACCATCACCGAATTCGGCCACACCCGCTGGGCCGGCACCATCACCGCCCCCACCGGCCAGTCCGTCACCGTCACCCCCGACACCGTCTCCTCCGTGTACGGCATCCCCACCACCTGGATCACCATCCGCGACGGCGCCCACGCCGGACAGCGCACCATCACCGTCAACCTCACCGCCCCCGCAGAACTCGACACCAGCACCCTCGAAGGCGCCTGGGCGAAATGGGCCGCCCGCGCAGGCGGCGTCATGGCCGGCACCCACCTCGAAAACGCCCAGACCGACCCCAACACCGGCGGCCAAGTCGCCTACGTCGTCGCCGGCGAAACCCTCGACAGGCTCCCCATCCCCGACCGCGCCAGCCTCGCCGGAGCCCTCCGCACCAACACCCTCCTCTGCTCCTACAACCCCGTACCCGGCAACCCCCGCCGCGGCGAAATCCGCCTCATGAAGCACAACCCCCTCGAAGCAGGCGTCCCCTTCCCCGGCACCCACGTCCTCGAAATCTCCGAGGGCGGCTACGTCCAACTCGGCCGCCACGTCTCCGGCTTCCCCGCCCGCGTCCAGTTCGTCGACCCGAAACTCGGCGCCAAGCACCTCTTCGTCGCCGGCGTCACCGGATCCGGCAAAGGCGGCACCGTCCAGATCGTCGCCCTCGCCGACCACGTCAACGGCCACGCCATCATCTACGCCGACCCCAAAGGCTCCTCCAACCCCGACGTCGAAACCATGGCCTGCTACTCCGGCCTCGGCGAAGACGGCTGCATGGGCGCACTCCGCGTCGTCTACGCCCTCATGCAGTGGCGCATCGAAGAATCCGCCCGCCTGAAGATGAAGAATTTCATCGCCACCCCCCAGCGCCCGTGGGTCCGCTTCTTCCTCGACGAAGCCCACGTGCCCCTCTCCGAACTCGTCCAGCACAAGAAGGAAGCAGCGATCATCCTCGAAGCGCTGGCCGCCAAAGCCCGATCCCTCGGCATCATCCTGTGCATCGTCAGCCAGGCCGTGAACGCCGACAAACTCGGCGGCTCCGTCCCCCTACGCACCAACGTCATCCAAGGCGGCTCCCTCGTCATGCTCCGCACCGACTCCGGCCAGCAACACCTCGTCACCACCGGCTTCGAAGGCATCGACCCCGGCGAAATCCCCGCCGCCTGGAACGTCGACCGCCCCCTCGTCTACGACGAGAAAGTCGCCATGCAAGACCCCGAATCCACCTTCGGCCTCGGCTACACCCTCGGCCCCGGCGGCGCCGCCGAAATGATGCGCACCTTCATCCTCGAATCCGCCGCCCCCTACATCAACCCGGACACCATCACCTACCCCACCGACTGGCCCGACTGGGACCGACGCGACGAGATCGCCGCCACCCCCGTCCTCGGCGACGGCGAAACCACCGACGACGGCAGCGGATCCAGTCTCCTCTTCGGCACCGGCATCGAGTTCACCAAGCAGCCGGAAACCGCCGAAGACAAGATCCTCAACACCCTCCGCGACCACAGCGACCCCATCGGCGAAGAAACTCTCTACCTCCACAAGGACGACATCGGCCGCCTCACAGGCCTGAAGGAAACCACCCTCAACGGCGCTCTTACCCGCCTCAAGAAGACCGGCCAGATCCACTCCGGCCCGGACCGCGGCACCTACGGACTCGGCCCCGGCACCGAACCGGGGGAGTAGCCAGGGGGAAGCGCCTCGGACAAACCCCCGCCCGTACGCCAGCATCAAAACGACCGCCCGGGGACCCGGCCCGTCCCACCCGACCCCAGGCACCACGGCCCCCGCCGCCCAACTCCCCCCGGGCAGCGGGGGCCGACCCACACCCGGAGGAACCATGGCCCCCAAATACATCAACCAGAAAGCCTTGGACTACCTCGCCAACTGCTTCCCCGGCCTCATCCCCGCCCTCGTCGTGGAGGAAGCCCTCCGCGAGAAAGCCGAACGCGAAGGCCGACTCGCCATCACCCCCGCCCACGGCACACGCCCCCTCACCCACGAGGAGAAAGCAGCCCTCAAAGCCGCCAACCTCCCAGCCGGAACCCGCATCACCCAGACCATCCTCGACCGAGCCATGCGAGCCGCCCAACACCGAACCCCGAGCCACAGCGCATGAACGCCATCTGCTGGGCCCTCGCCGCCCTCTTCGCCTACCTCGTCCTCGCACCAGCCCCGCAATACGACCTCCAGCAGACCCCGACAGCCCACCCCATGAGCCCTCACCACGCCCCGACAACCCCATGAACCAGCGAGGATGGACCCCATGAGCGCACGCGACAGGCTGCTGGCCTACCTGCAACAGGCCGGACTGAGCACACCGCGAGCCGAAGCCAACCTCGACGCCTTCGCAAACGAGCTGGCGGAGAAGCTCCGTGCATGGGGCCAGGACGGCGAAAAGCGCCTCGCCGGAGAACCGTCGCCGTTCTACATGTGGGAAGACGCCGACCGCGCCGCCGACCTCATCGCCCCGCGCCCGACGAACAGCGCGGGCCCGGCCCGCCCGGACGAGGAGCCCACCCCATGAGCGCATACGGCGACCTCGTCAACGACATCCGGTTCTGGGACCAGATCCAAGGCGACGCCAAACGCACCGTCATCTGCGAACCTCACCGCGCCGCCGAAGTCCGCGCACTCATCGACCAACGCGGCTACGACCACGTCACCGTGCTCGCCAGCCTTGCCTGCCCGGAAGGCCAGTTCCTCGTCATCGACGAACAAGCACTGGAAGCCGCCAACCGGCAGATGATGCAGCAGGCCACACGAGACTTCCGCCTGCAGACCCCGCCGCATGACGACGGCCCTGCGTGAGGGGAAGCACCTCTGACAGGTCGGATCATGCGCGGCAGCATCACCGTGGACCCACCCTCACGTCCCGGAAGGCCCGCCGTGCCCGACGTATCGCCCGACCAGGCCCGCATTCGCGACGACATCCAAGCCCTCGCCAACGAGGGCAAGCGCATGCTCGACCAGCTGAACGACGCTCCCATCCCACAGGCCTACGTCTCCGGCTTCCTGGGCGGTCTCCTCGTAGCAGCACGCCTTGTCGAAGGCGACACCGCCGAGAGAGCGCTGGAGTTCTTCGAGAATCAGCTCACCGCGTGGATCGGCAAGGCCTACCTCGAAGGAAAGCTCCCCGCAACCCCGTCACCCGCGGAGGGCTGACCCATGACCGACAAGTCCAACGTCCCGCAGGACCCCATCACCGCACTCGCCGAAGGCGCAACCCAACTCCACGAACTGTTCGTAGCCCACATGGAAGCCGGATTCACTGAGGCCCAGGCCCTCCAGATCATCATCGCCATCATCACCGTCGGCGCCCGGGGCAACGGATGACCGCCGAACAAAGCCTGCGCGCCGCAGAGTTCACCGCCCGCCACTGGCACCAAGCCGCCCTCGGCAGCGGCCACATCCCTTTCGCGCACGCCATCGCCTGCATCAACGCCGCCATCGCAGGGGAGACCGACCCGAACCAGCTCGGCCTGGACCCGTCGGTTCACGACGCCTTCCGCGCCGCCCTGGGCGAACCCGACGGCGCGACACCACACCGCGAGCCGGAGACAGACGCCAACGGCTGGACCCTCAAGGACGACGGCATCTGGACGCTCCCCGTCGACGGCGGCACCGTCCTCATGACGCGCCAGACCACGCCCGAGGAACGCGCACGATTCGCCGAGCAGTGGGCACGGGACACGAAGACCAAGCCGGGCGACGACTGGGCACAGAAGGACGACGGCACCTGGAAGCTCACCGTCAAGGTCGGCCACCACCACAGTGCCGCGTTCCGCGCCGACGAATCCTCCACCCCCTGGTACCGGGCACAGTTCGCGCGCATCGCCAAGGCCGTCAGCCCGATCCTCGAAGAGTGGCCCGAGCACAACCGCATCGACGAACACGAGCACGTCACAAACGCCATCACCGAAGCCGTGCTCGCCGTCCTTACGCCGAAGGAAGGCCGCCAGTGAACGCCGCCACGCCCTGCCCGGGAAGCTGCAACAACGCCTGGCGCTTGGCCGAGGCCGCCCTCGCCACCGACGGCACCGAGCACGACATCCCCGTCACCTGGGGCCAGCCCGTCCACTGCCCCCGCTGCACCAACCGCACCCACGCCCAACTCGCCGAACTGCCCGAGCTGATCGTGGCGATAGGCCTCGAGGCACTGCACGGCACCGCACCCAAGCAGACCGGCACCATCGGTCGTGCCGCCGTCGCCTCCTGGCCCGGACAGGCCTCCCGGCTTCTGACAGACCACATTGTCGGCGGGCTCCTGGAGCTGGAGGACGACATCCGCGACCTCCGCCACCTCCGACACCGGCCCGGCCGCGGCACCGAAGCCCGCAACGCAGCCGGCGCCGTCACCTTCCTCACCGCCCACCTCGACTGGGCCCTCGCCCAACACCCCGCCGCCCACGAGATCCACGACCGGCTGTCCGCCAACCCGGCCGCACAGATCCACGGCTGGCACCGCACCGCGCAACGCTTCACCCGCAGGGACTCGCGCCTCGAACACCACCGCATTCCCTGCCCACGCTGCGAACTCCTCACCCTGTACCGCGCCGACGGCGACGACTACATCGAATGCCGCAACATCAACTGCCAACTCCTCCTCACACCGGCCGAGTACCACGAGCACACCCGCCGGCTCGCCGACCAAACCCGCATGGCCAGGGCCGCCTGATGTGCGCCGAAGCAGCGGTAAGCGAAGAGAAGCACGACGACCTGCTATGCCACCTGTACCAGGTCGTGCACTCAGACCTCGGGTTCTGCGGCTGCGGCTGGCCCGACGAAGGGCTGGCCGTCGTTCATGAGCTGCTGACCGTTTTCGGCGGGGGCTTCGAAGGTGACGCCTGGGAGAAGCGGCAGGCCACAATCCAGCGCCTACTACCCACCGACGCCGTGCGGCACCTCGTGCTGTCCATGCTGGATCACGCAGGGTTGACGGAACACGGATCAAGCGTCCTCGGATCATGGTTGACACCGCGCGGAAAGTGGTGGCTGTGGGCAGTCGAGCAGGTCGGCGGTATCAACAGCCTCCACGCGAAATTCGACGGGCCCGGAGTCGGCTACCCACACACCGGGCCATCAGACGATACGGACTGCACGGAGGCATGCTGGGCAGTACCAGCCGACTTGGAGCCTGCCACGCCCGAACCAGCCGATGCCGCCGCACCAGTAGCGGTCCCGTGCCCGGGACCCTCCTGCCCGCACTACCTGTACGGCAGAGACCACGAGCACACCAAGACGACGCCGTAACGCGCTCACGGACAAAGCCGTTCCAGCTTCACTAGTTCGTCACAACTCGGCCACGCACAGTACAAGCAACCAACCGAAGGCCTCACCATCACACCCATGAACAGAACCCTCAGCACCGCCGCAACCACCGCAATCCTCCTGGCCGCCCTCACTGCCTGCAGCAGCGGCAGCTCGACCAGCAACACAGACTCCGGCAACAAGGGCAGCAGTGCCGGCGGCGCGGCCGTCGCGAGCAAGCCACTCACCGCGAGCACCGTATTCACCAAGCTGGCTGGCACGGTGACCTCCGCGAAACTCTCCGGCACCGTCACCGCGGACAACGACCCCAACCACCTGCTCGGCCGCCCGAACCAATACACGAGCAAGGTGACGTTCACCGACAGCCGGATCAACGCATCCGACGTCAGCGGTAGCGCGAAGGGCGACGTGAACCGCGGCGGAGCCATCGAGGTCTTCGGTAACGCGACAGACGCCACAGCCCGCGAGAAGTACATCCAGGCCGTCACCAAGACCATGCCCGCACTCGCCGAATACGACTACGTACACGGCAACGTGCTCGTCCGAGTCTCCCATCTCCTCACCCCGGCCCAGGCCCAGCAGTACAAGGCAGCCGCCGACGGAATGAACTGACGAACCGGCCACATACTGGCGGAATGAACGACGAGTTCCCCGCCAGCCAAACCTTGACGGCCGCCGATCCCGAGCCGCCAGTGGGCACCATCGTGCGCACGGCGGCTGGCACCCTGTGGAGCAGGTACGAGGACAGGCCGGTGGCGTGGGAGCCCGCCGACAGCGACATGCGGGAGTGGGCCGACGCCGAGTCGTGGACGAAGGTCGCCGGGAACTACGGGCCCGTCACCGTGATCGAGTGGGGCGAGGAACGGTGACACTGGCACCCCTGGAAGACCCGACTTACCAGCCGAAGAACCCACCGGTTGACGGCCGCGTCCCCGACGTAGTGGCCAAGTGGGGGCCACGATCCCAGGCGCGCTGGTTCAGGCGGTTCCGTGACCAGCTCACCGTCCACTGGAACTCCGACGACTACTACTCAGAGACCGAGCACCACCGTGGCAGCCACTGCGACTCCTGCGCGCAGGACGCCGCAGCGGACTATCAGGACCTGCCCGACTTCTGTTGCTGCGTTGCCTTGCGCGAAGAGGAGCAGCGGTGACGGACACGGACCAGATGGTGACGTGGCTACGTGCGGCCATGGACGCAGCCCAGCACGACGCAGAAGCGGCCACCCCGGGCCCGTGGGAGCCTGAAGAAGGCGACCCGACAGACGACGAGGTCTACACCGTCCACGATGGGGAACACGGCGACCTCGTCGGGAACGTCGTCGCCTACACGCGCGGAGGCTGGGGGAAGGACCCCGGGACCCAGGTTACGAACATGCGTCACATCGCCCGCCACAACCCGGCCGCCGTACTGCGCCGGATCGAAGCCGACCGGAAGATCCTCGCCGAGCACGCCAGCGACGGAGACCCCCAATACCCGCAGTGCGTCCGCTGCGCCGACACGCATCCCGACGACTGCGAGTGCGGCTGGCACAGCCTCGGAGGCGACCACTGGCGCACCGCCCAAACCCACCCCTGCGCCACGGTGCGGGCGCTCGCCGAGGGCTACGGCTGGACCGAGGAGGAAAGCCATGACTAGCCGCTTCGATCGCCTCTCCTACCGCCTAGGCGAGGCGCCAGTGATGCTCAGCACGGCAGTCCTCACCCTGACGCTGTTTGCCCTGTCGTTCTTCGCCCCGTCGATAGGCGTGCCACCGTGGCTGGCGTTGCCGTTCGCGGCAGCGTTCGGTGCTGGTGGGGCATGCAGAGATCTCGGCCTCTGTAAACCGCCCCCACGACGTGCGGACCCGCTGAAGATCGCATCCCTGGAGTACGAACTCTTCGGCATCGAACCCAACGACGGCCCGGAAATGACGAGTTCGGGGCATTGACTTGACCTTGCACCCTGTTACGCGTAACGTGCTGCCAACGGCACAGGTGTGCCCGTCAATCCTCAGGCCTCAGAGTCCACGACTCTGGGGCTTTTCTCGTTTCACCACGGGAGGATGCTGTGCTTGAACTCGACGGCGACCTCCAGACCACTCTGTGGACCACCGCACAGGCGGCCGAAGCCGCAGGCGTGAAGCCCGGCGTCATACGGATCTGGGCGCACCGCGGCCACCTCCAGCGCGCCAACCCCGACTCGGCCGGCCCCGCCAGGTACCGCGCAATCGACGTGGTGAAGGCGGAGAAGGCCACCCGGGAACGAGCCCGCCGCACCCACGCAGCCGCCTGAACCGCCCCCAGCCGTCCGCCGCCGCCCCTGTGCTGAGGGTCGCAGCCGGCGGCGGACTCCCTGTCCCGCCGCCCGTTGGGCCCCCGCCACGAGCGGCGGGACTTCAACCCTCTGGGGAGGTGCCCATGCTGCGCCGCCTCGCCACCGTCACCGCCGCAGCCCTCGCGCTTCTCGGCGTCAACGACACCCCGGCCCGAGCGGCCGCGCCGTCGTTCCGCCTGATCTACGCGGACGGCTTCAACACCCCGGTTGCCAAGGGCCGCTTCACCGACTGCGACCACAACACCGACACCCCGCAGGCGTACTGCTCCGGTCTCCCGGCGAGTGTCCGCTCCGTCTGGTGGGCGTACCCGGCTGGCTGGCCCGACACCGCCACCCAGCGCGGCTACCCGGTCGGCGGCTACTACGACCCGGCGTCCACCCTGTGGATCGCACCCTCACCGTGGGGTGACGGGCAGCTCCACATCCGCATGTGGCGCGGCGCCTCCGGCCCAGTCCACTCCGCGACCGTCGTACCCAAGGCCGCCATGGGCCTGAAGTACGGCAAGTACGAAGAGCGCTTCCGCGTCAGTAAGGTCGCCACCGGCTACAAAAGCGCCCACCTGCTCTGGCCCGTGAACAACGACGCCTGCCCGAACTGCGAGATTGATTTCCCTGAGTTGGAGTGGGACGGGCAGATCGCCGCGTTCGCCCACCACCGCGACAGCATCGGCGGCGACCAGGACGCCTACGACACCGGCAAGACCTGGACCAGCTGGCACACCAGCGACGTGATCTGGACCCCGGGCAGCGTGACCTTCGTCCTCGACGGGCGGATCGTCGGGCACTCCACGACCGCCGTCCCGAACACGCCGATGGACTGGGACATCCAGAACGAGAGCGCCCTCAATGGCGAGTCCGCAGCGCCCAACAGCTCGGCGCAGATGGACATCAGCTGGGTGAAGGTCTGGGCCTGGTCCTAACCCCCGCATCACCCCAACCCTCAACAAGGAGAACCGTCATGTCCGTACTCACCGGCCGCTTCCACGACCTCGTCACCCAGCTCGAAGCCGAGGGCCACCACCTCGCCGACGAGGCCCGCAGCCTGTTCAGCCACTACGAGCACGAGGCCGCGGCCGTCGTCGACGGCGTCAAGCCTGTCCTGACCGACCTGCGGACCGGGATCACCGCCGACCTCAAGGCCGTTCTCGCCGAGGCCAAGACCGAAGGCACCGACGTCGTCGCCCGCGTCGAAGCCGCGGTCGCCAAGCTGGAGGCCCTTGTCAAGCAGCCGCCCGCCGCGAGCTGATCCCGATGCTCGAGGTCTTCTGCTTCACGATCGCCGTCATCCTCTTCGGCCTCGCCGCCCTGCTCCCCGCGACCGTGCCGCACCGCGACCGCATGGTCTACGCAGGCCTCGCCCTCTGGCTCCTGCCCGCCACCGTCCACGTGCTGCAGGCCCACTGACTGGTCGGGGGTGACGCGGTGCCATCCCTCCCCAACCAGGTCCAGGCGAACGCATCGGCCGGCGGCCAGTGGACGGAGACGTACACGCTGCAGAACGACGACGGCACCTTGATGAACATCAACGGCAAGTCGTTCGAGTTCGTCGTCCGGCCCTCGGTCACCGATACAACCGAGCCGGCCAAGGTCGCCGTCAACTCCACCGCGTCGAACGCGCAGGGCTACATCACGGTGACGGCCAACACGAGCACGGTGCAGGTCGTTCTCTCACCGACCGCCACCGCCCTCCTCGGGAAGTCGGCCTATCCGTACGCGCTGTGGATGGACCCGGGCCTGCCCGACGCCACCCCAGTTGTCGCCGGCACCTTCTTCACCAGCCTCGTCGCCGCAGCCTGAGAGGAGCCCCGGTGAACGTCATCGTCCAGTCCGGCGGCACCTCCGGCCCCCGCGGCAACTCGGTTCTCAACGGAACCGGCGCGCCCACCTCTACGGTCGGGATCGACGGCGACTGGTACATCGACACTGCCGCCAACAAGCTCTACGGGCCCCGCGCCGCCGGCGTCTGGCCGTCCACCGGCCTACCCATGACTGCACAGGCGGCCGGCGCTCTCCTCGCAGCGAACAACCTCTCCGACCTGAACAACGCTGGCACCGCCCGCACCAACCTTGGCCTCGGTGGCGCCGCGACCTTGAGCGTCGGCACGACCGCAGGCACGGTGGCCGCGGGTAACGACTCCCGCATCACTGGTGCGATCCAGAGCGGCGCTGCGGCGGGCGGCGACCTGTCCGGCACGCTGCCGAACCCCACGGTCGCAAAGCTCCAGGGCACGCCGATCGCAGTCTCACCGGCGACGACGACCCAGTACCTGCGGGCGGACGGAACCTGGGTCAACCCCGGCGCCCCGGTCATCAACGTCCGGGACTACGGTGCCAAGGGCGACGGCGTCAGCAACGACACCACGGCGATCAACAACGCCCTCACCGCCCTGGGAACGGCTGGCGGCGGAACGCTGTACGTTCCGCCCGGCACCTATGTGACGACGGGCCTCGTCGTACAGAACCTGTCTGGCTGGACGATCCGCGGCGAACGCGGGTCGATCCTCACCCTCGCCGGGAACACCGTGGCCGCCCCGAACCAGGGCTCGGCGAACGTGCTTACGGTGGCGGACTGCACCGACTTCGCGATCGAAGGCCTGTCGATCGACGGCCGCAGGGACAGCCTGTTCCCCCTCACCCCGCTCGCCGCGAACGCTGCGACCGCGCAGAACACCGTGCAAGTCGCCCACGGCGCGAGCGCAGCCTACGTTGTGGGCCAGCGCCTCAACCTGCTCGGCGGGCTCACCGCCAACTCGGGCAACGAGGCGAACCAGCAGGACAAAGACCTCGTCATCGCGTCCATCACGCCCGGGTCTGGGGCAGCCAACGACGTCATCACCTTCACGACGAACCTGGCCAACAGCTACACCTTCAGCGCCGGAACGCTCAGCGACGGGTACGGCCCGTATGCGGCGCCGGGCGCCTACCTCACCCCATGGCAGACCGTGCCGCTCGGCGCCGGCAACACCGTGGCCGGCCGCGTGCTGAGCGAGGAAGATCAGCAGAACGGCATCCACCTGCTGAACTGCCACCGCTTCCGGATCTCCGGCTGCAACCTGCACAACCTGTGGGAGTCGCCGATCCGCTGCGGCAGCCACATCCTCACCGGCGGCGCACAGACCGACGGCTGCTCGTACGGCACGATCCAGGGCAACGTCATCTGGCACGGCTACGACCAGGGCATCGGCCTGTGGTGCTCCAGCAACATCACCGTCACCGGCAACACGATCACCGCCGCCGGATGGGCCGGTGTCTGCCTGACCCTCTCGGACGACTGCACGGTCACCGGCAACGTCAGCAGCGACAACGTCCAGCGCATCCCGAACGACATCAAAGCCGGGTACGGGATCGCGGTAGAGGGTGGCGCTCGGGACACGATCTCGGCGAACAAGTGCAACGCCAACTACGGCTCCGCCATCTACCTCACCGCTGGCGGGACGCTCCCGTTCGGCGGGCCCGCCCAGGTGGCCACCACGGTCGCCTCCGGGTCCAATGCGGTGCCGCTGCCCGTGGCCACGGTCAACGTGGCCTCCACCGCGGGATTCGCGACGGCCGGCCAGATCACCGTGCTGTCCTCGGCCGGGGCGCAGCAGATCACCTACACGGGGATCACCGGCACCAGCTTCACCGGATGCACAGGCGGCGTCGGCACCCTCTACACCGGGCAGAAGCTCACCCAGTACCCGGTCTTCACGAACAACGGCGCAGCGCTGGCCATCGCTTCCACCACGACCACGGTCACCGACGGCACGAAATTCCAGGTCGGCGGCCGATACACACTGGTCGACGGGCCGAAGACCGAGCGGATCGACGTCACCGCCATCAACGGCAACGTCATCACCCTGGCCAAGGCGACCGCGTTCCAGCACGCCGACAGGGTGCAGGTCTCGCAGGCGGTGTGTGAGGACAACACCATCGTCGGCAACTCGCTGTCCGGCGGTACCGACATCGGGATCCGGCTGCTCGGCGCAGTCCGCACCACCATCTACGGCAACGTCATCAACCGGGCGGGCCTCCGCGGCATCGACCTGATCGCCTGGAGTTTCGGTGGCCTCCAGCCGCCCTACGGAACCGTCGTCGCAGGTAACACGATCACCGCGCCGGACAACACCGGCGACGGCTCCTCCTACCAGGCCATCGCCGCCGGCCAATGCAGCGACCTGCAGATCGTGAACAACCGGTGCTCCGGCGCCCCCTCCACTCAGGGCTACTTCACCGCCTTGTTCCTCCAGGCGGTCACGGACAGCGTCGTCTCCGGCAACGTCATTGCCGACGCCTACGCCATCGGTCTGCGCCTCGACGTGGTGAACGAAGCCGTCTGCAAGCGGGTCCTCCTCTCCAACAACGAGATCCTCCGCTGCTACGGCGAAGGCGTCATCCTCTGGGGCGGCGACAGCCTCAACGTCAAGAACAACATCATCGTCGGCTGCGCCAGCAACAACGGGCCCGGCGGCTTCGGCGGCGCGTTGGACATCCGCGGCGTCACCAACAGCCAGATCAGCGACAATGTGGTCGTCAACAACGGCCACGGCGGGATCGGGCTGGACTCCGCGACGATCCAGGGCAACACCGTCAACTGCGTCGGCAACGTGCTCGCCGGGAACATCGCCCGGGACGACGGCCAGAACTACGACGCTTTCAGTGGCGCCCACACCCAGCAGGGCAGCGGGATCAAGGAACTGTCCGGCGGTCAGGGCCCCAACACCTACCTCAACAACCTGGTGTCGGGGAACATCACCAACTGGGGAATCAGCAGCAGCGGCAACGTCCTGCGAGGAAACACCAACTACAACCCCGTCGGGAAGTTCGGTGTCCAGCCGGTCGTCCCCGCCTCCGGTACGGCATACACCAACATCCTGAACGCGGACGCCATGGTCACCATCACCGGCGGCACCATCAGCGGGATCAGCGTCGGCGGGCAGCCCACAGGCCTCACGACGACGCCGGCCACCGTGCGCGTCCCCGCCGGGCAGACCATCACCCTCACCTACACGGTCGCCCCCACCTGGACGTGGTTCGGCGACTGACCCTCGGAGACCCTCATGCCCGACACTCCCGACCCTGAGGAGCACACCCCAGACGGCAAGAACCGCCGCTGCCAACGCCGCTCCAAAAACCGCGACGGCGCCCAATGCGGCGGTATCGCCATGCGCGGCCAGGACGTCTGCCACTTCCACGGTGGATCTTCCCCCCAGGCCAAGGCCAAGGCCAAGGAACGCCTCATCGAGGAGAAGGCGAGGAAGGCCGTGGCGACATACGGCGGCAAGATCGAAACCACCGCGACCGACGCCCTCCTCGACGAGGTCCAGTGGACCGCCGGCCACGTTGCGTGGCTCCGTGAACGCGTCCAGGAGATCGAATCCGAGGCCATCAGTACCGACGGGCAGCACCCGCTTGTATGGGGCAAGGTCCGGGAGAAGACCGGTGGTCAGGACTGGGGCCAGACCGAAGAGGCCACCCCCAACGTCTGGCTCCGCCTCTACCAGGACGAGCGAGACCACCTCGTCAAGGTATGCACCGCCGCCCTCAAGGCGGGCATCGAGGAACGCCGCATCAAACTCGCCGAGCAACACGGCGAACTCGTCGCCCACGCCATCAGGGCGATCCTCGCCGACCTGAACCTCAACGCGGAGCAGCAGGCACGCGTCCCCGAGGTTGTGCCCCGGCACTTGCGGGCCCTCGCATCCTGACAAGGGGGCGGTGACCGTGACCGCAACCCTGGACTGGGCCGAGTTCGCCGCCCGCGCCTTCGAACCGCGCGCCGATGTCCCCGAGTGGTCTACGCCTGGCGACCTTGCTGCGCTCATCGATCCGGCAACGGTACAGACGCCTGCGCTCGACCTGGTCGACGAGCAGATCATGTGGGCGTACTCAACTCCTGGTGCCCGCCTGATCATCTCTGTTCCGCCGCAGGAGGGAAAGAGTTCGCGGGTCACGAAGGTCGGATCGCTGTGGGCGCTGGCGAAGAACCCCGAGCTACGGCTCGGCATCGTCTCCTACTCCCAGCCCCTCGCCGAAGGCTTCGGCCGTGACGTGCGGAACTGGATAGCCACCCACAACGGCGACGAAGGCAGCTTCGACGTCGGCCTTCGGATTGCACGGGACTACGGTTCCGCGAAACGCTGGCAGCTCGACGGGCACCGCGGCGGCGTCGTCTGCGTCGGCATCGGCGGTGGCCTCACCGGACGGCCCCTCGACGCACTGGTTATCGACGACCCGTTCTCCGACAAAGCCCAAGCCGACTCGGCCTACTACCGAGAACGCGTATGGGGCTGGTGGCAGTCGGTCGGCTCCACCCGTCTCGCCCCCGGCGCACCCGTGGTTCTGATCAACACCCGGTGGCATGAGGACGACCTCGCAGGCCGATTCCTGGGCGCTGAGGACGGGCACCGGTGGCGGGTCGTCAACATCCCCGCCCTCGCCGACCACGACCCGAACAAGGGCGAGACCGATCCGCTCGGCCGGCAGCCGGGGGAGTGGCTGATCTCCGCGCGCGGCCGGACCGTCACAGAGTGGGAGCAGATCCGGATCCAGGTCGGGTCCCGCGTGTTCAACGCCCTGTACCAGGGGCGCCCGTCGCCGGAGGCGGGCAACGTGTGGCAGCGGCCGTGGTGGCGCCGCTACACGACTCCGCTGTGGTCCCAGCACCCGACCGTCCCGGACGCCTACACCGTGGACGAGTGTGACGAGATGGTCATGTCCTGGGACATGGCGTTCAAGGACACCAAGAGTTCGGACTACGTGGTGGGGCAGGTGTGGGCGCGGCGCGGCGCCAACGTCTACCTGCTCGACCAGGTCCACAAGCGTCTGTCGTTCACGGACACGGTGACCGCGTTCACTGCGCTCGCCGCCCGCTGGCCCCAGTGCACGACGAAGCTCGTCGAGGACAAGGCCAATGGAACCGCGATCATCGACACCCTCAAGTCGAAGATCCCCGGGATCGTGCCCGTCACCCCCACTGAGTCGAAGTACGCCCGAGCCAACGCCGTCGCCCCACTCCTCGAAGCCGGGAACGTCTTCCTGCCCGACTCCAGCGTGGGCCTGTTCGACGCGGAGGCGCTCGTGGACGAGGCTGCCGGCTTCCCGAACGGCGCGCACGACGACCAAGTCGACGCCACCAGCCAGGCCCTCGCCCGGATGCTCCTCGACGGCAGCGGCGCCCAGGCGTGGATCGACTACGTCCGCCGCAAGGCCCAGGAAGCCCAGACCGGTGCGGCGGCCGCCGAAGAACCTGATCCCACGCCGGAGCCCGAAGCCACGCCCGCGCCGGTCGAGAACCCCGTCGAGGCACGCCGCCGAGCACGCAACGCCGCCTTCCGGAATCAGCACCGCACATAGCCGAGCCGAGAGGGGGCCGCATCCATGGGCGTCCGTGACCGACTCGCTCTCCTCCGCAAGGCCTTCGGCACGCACCCGCCCGCCCAGATGGAAGCAGCCGGCGAAGCCCTCGGCCTCGGACCGGCCAAGCCGTTCGCGCCGGGTGAGCCGGTCGGCCCCTACGACGGATACTCCCGCACCCCCCGCAGCCGGGACTTCGTCACTGGCTACAACATTGCCACCAGGCCGCGCACCCACGAGCGGGTCGCATTCGACACGCTCAAGGGCCTGATCGAGTCCTACGACATCGCCAGCATGTGCATCTGGCACCGCATCGACTCCATCCGCGCCCTCGAGTGGAGCCTCGTCCCGGCCCGCGGGTACTCGGGGGACGCGGACGCAGCCATCGAAGCCGGCCTGCGGGTCCTGGAGAAGCCTGACGGTCAGACCCCGTTCGCCGCATGGTTGGCGAAGTACCTGTACGACGTGCTGGCCTACGACGCTGGCTGTCTGTACCGGCTGCGGAACCGACGGGGCGACGTCATCGGCCTCTCGGTTGTCGACGGCACGACCATCGCGCCCCTTCTCGACTACTGGGGCCGCACCCCGCAGGCCCCCGCAGAAGGTTTCGTCCAGTACGCGCAGGGCCTGCCGTGGAACTGGCTGACCACGAACGATCTGATCTACGAGCCGTTCCGGCCGCGCCCCAACAGCCCGTATGGGACAGCGCCGCTCGAGAGCATCCTGCTGAATGCCAACACGGACCTGCGGTTCCAGGCGTACTTCCTGGAGCGGTTCACGTCCGGCAACATCCCGCAGGCCTTCGCCTCCGCCCCGGAGACCTGGACGCCGCAGCAGATCGAGACGTTCCAGGAGACCTGGGACGCGATGATGCTCGGCGACCAGGCCGTCAAGAACCAGATCCGCTGGCTGCCCGGTGGCAGCAGGATCGAGTGGTCGAACGAGAAGGACTTCCAAGACCACTTCTCACTCTTCCTGATGAGGAAGACTGCCGCCGCGTTCCACGTCGTCCCTGCGGACCTGGGGTTCACGGAGAACGTCAACAAGAGCTCCGGCGAGAGCCAGGGCGACGTGCAGCACCGGGTAGGCGACCTGCCGCTCGTCAGCCACGTCGCGGGCATCCTCACGCACTTCCTCCGCGACGACCTCCACCTGCCAGTCGAGTTCACCTTCGACACCGGCCAGGAGAAGGACGACCGCCTCCAAGAGGCGCAGGCCTGGAAGATCTACATCGAGTCCGGCATGGCCAGCGCCGACGAAGGCCGCGAGAAGCTCCTCGGCCTGCCCGGCGACCCGCGCCGACCGACGCCGCGGTTCTTCTCCACGACCCGGCTGGGCCCGGTGCCGCTCCTGTCCATCGAGGGCGTCGCCGGCAAGGTCGACCCGGAAACCTTCGGGCCGGCAGAGGACCAGCAGGTCCTGGACCAGCCGTTTGTCCCGCCGCCCGGCGTGGTCCCGGAGGCGGGCACCACCGACGCCAAGCAGTCACTGGCCGCGCTGGACGCTTACCAGGTGTACAGCCGCAACGAACTCCAGTCCTCAGACGCGGCACAGTCTGTCGCCAAGGACGGCGAGGCCAGCGGCGCCACAGCCGGTATCACGGCCGAGACCGGGATCACCTCCTACGACCTCGTCGGCCACCACGATGACGAGGACGACAAGGAGCCGGGCGAGGACCAGGAGCAGCTCGTCAAGAGCGAGCTGGCCGCGTTCCGGTCCTTCCGTAAGGCTCGGCGCCGGGACGGGCGTTGGCGGGACTTCCAGTTCCGGCACGTCGACCCGGTCCAGGCCCACCGGCTCAACGACGGCGGCCGACTCTTGGTCCGCAAGGCCGCGGGTGAAGTAGCGGTTGCCGGGCTCGCCGTTCGTGCCGCGGACACCGGCCGGGTCCTCATGCTCCAGCGTGCACTGGACGACGAAGACCCGGCGGCCGGCTTCTGGGAATTCCCCGGCGGCCACCTCGAAGGGGACGAGACCCCAATCCAGGGCGCCTGGCGCGAGTGGAGCGAGGAGACCGGCTGCATCCCCCCGCCCGGGGAGAAGACCGGCACCTGGACCAGTCCGAACGGCATCTACCAGGGCATCGTCTGGACCGTCCCGGACGAGAGCTGCGTGCCTACGAACGGCTGCCGGGACACCGTCAGCAACCCGGACGACCCCGACGGCGACCAGGTCGAATCGATCGCCTGGTGGGACCCCGCCCAGCTTTCTGGAAACCCCGCGGTACGGCCTGAACTCCTCGAAGCCATCGAGGACGTGATGACCGCACTCGGCTGCCAGCCGGTAGAGAAGGCCACCGAACGGCACCGGTGGGTCCCCGACGACAGCGCGTGCGACGTGTGCGACGCCAACGCCGCAGCCGGGTTCATCCCGATCACGAAGGCGTTCCCCAGCGGTGACACCGCCCCGCCGGCCCATCCGAACTGCGGCTGCCACCTCACCGTTGAAGGAGGCTCGCATGGCTGATGAGCAGCGGTACGTCCTGGGCATCGCGTATCAGGCGGGCCCGGACCCGCGGATCAAGCGCGGTGCCGATGGCGGACGCGACTACTTCACTGAGGCCGAACTGGAGAAAGCCGCCTGGGGGTTCCTTCAGAAGGGCGCCCAGGTCGGCCTGTTCCACGGCCCCGACCAGACCGTCGGGGCCGCCACGGTTGTGGAGTCGTACATCTGGCGCGGCGACGACTGGGACCTCGGCAACGGCACGGTCGTCCGCAAAGGCGACTGGCTCATCGGCGCGATCCTCGACGAGCGCTCCTGGCAGCTCTACAAGTCCGGCCGGATCACCGGCTTCTCGCCGCAGGGACAAGCGCGGCGCATCACCCGACGGAGCAGCGAATGACCTCCCCTGTAGAGGACGAGTTCACCGAGCTCGTCGACGCCGACATCCCGCGCGTGGACCTCGTCGACAAGGCCGCGAACGGCACCACCTTCCTCATCGCCAAGCAGGCCGCCGACGGACAGGCCGGCCTGCTGGACCCCGCCGTCGTCCGCGACCTGATCGGCAAGCCCGAGCCCGTCGCCAAGGCCGAGGAGACGGTGACGATGACCGGCAGCCCCGGCGCGATCGCCAAGCTCATTCACGAAGCCGCCCAGCGACGCGCTGCCGAGGACGACGTCGCCAAGGCCGAGCGCAGCACCGCATCGACCAACGACCTCCCGGACTCCGCCTTCGCGTACATCGAACCCGGCGGCAAGAAGGACGACGACGGCAAGACCGTTCCGCGCTCCCTCCGCCACTTTCCCATCGACGACGAGGCGCACGTCCGCAATGCGCTCTCCCGCGCCCCCCAGTCGCCGTTCGGCGACAAGGCCATGCCGAAGATTCGGGCCGCGGCCAAGAAGTTCGGCATTGAAGTCGCCAAGGAGGCGCAAATGGACGACGACGCACTCGACCCGATGACCATCATGGCCGACCCCGAGGACGGCGCCCCGGGCAACCCGACCACCCCGGGGAGCCCGGCGTGGGAGGCGATCGACGCGGCCACCGCCCGGAAGTGGACCGGCATCCTCGCCCGCGCCAAGGCCGCCATCGACCTGCTCGCCGACCGGGAGATGATGGAAGCCGCGTCCGGCGCCGACCCGGACGACGAGTACCAGGCGTACGACCTTCAGGACGCCTGCTGCGCCATCGACTACGCCATCAGCGTTCTCGCCCCGTTCGCGGTCGCCGAGCAGGCCGAAGCGGACTGCGGCGAAGAGATGGCCGCCGTCGGTAAGGCCCTCGCCGACTTCGACCCGACCGAGCTCGACACCATCGAGGCCTTCGGCGCAGTCGCCAAGGCCGGGCGCGTGCTGTCCTCCGCGAACGAAGCCGCCATCCGCGGCGCCGTCGACTCCCTCCAGAAGGTCCTCGCGTCCCTGCCCGCCGCACCCACCACCGACGAGGAGAGCGGCCGGCCGGTCGCTAAGACCGCCCACGAGGAGCCCGACATGCCCCAGCCGACCCCGTCCGAAGACGTGACCCGCCAGTCCGGAGAGGAGCCCGCCATGGGCGCCCAGCAGGACGAGCCGAAGCCGGTCGCCGGACTGCCCGTCACCGACATGGCCAAGGCCGACGGCGAGAAGGAAATGGTCGCCGTCTACGACAAGAACGGCAACCTCGTCGGCATCTGCGACCCGGAGAAGATCACCCGCATCGCCGGAGCCGAATCCGACGACGACGGTGACAACGGCAGCGACGCTCCTGCGGACGACGACAGCGACAGCGCCGACGACGGCGCCCCCGAGACTTCCGACATGGATCCCGCTCCCGCGGACCAGGTCGGGACCCCCGCCGACGCCGCACCCAGCGACGACGACGTCACCAAGACCGAAACCACCGAGAAGACCGACAACACCAACTCGGATGACGTTCTCAAGAGCAGCATCCTGGACGTGGTCAAGAGCATGTTCGACGAGCACAGCGCCACCCAGGCCGCGCAGATCGCCACCACCGGCGATGCGGTCCTCGAACTGGCGAGCATCGTCGAGACGCTGAAGGGCCGCCTCGGGACGCTGGAGGAGCAGCCCGCCGAGCCGAAGGTGTTCACCAACGGAGCCGTACCGCCGCGCGACATGCTCCGCGGCCAGGACCGAGGCGCCCCGCCTGTCGACGTCGCCAAGGCCCGCGAGATGAAGCAGACGCTCTACAGCGGAACTGCGGCCGAACAGAACCAGGCCGCGGCCGACATGCAGATGGCCGCCATCGCCCGGCTCCAGGAGATCCACCACGGCGGCGCCCGCCAGTAGGCGCGCCCCACCCAGCATCCCAACCCAAGCCCCCGAGCCGCCCAGAGCGCCGGGGGCTTCCGCATGCCCAGGAGGCACCCCGTGAGCGCACCGCTCGCCGAAATGACCGAGGAGACGCTGTCCGCCATCAGCAAGGCGCAGACCAGCG
Organism: Streptomyces sp. HUAS MG56; assembly: GCF_058673395.1. NCBI lineage: Bacteria > Bacillati > Actinomycetota > Actinomycetes > Kitasatosporales > Streptomycetaceae > Streptomyces > Streptomyces sp. HUAS MG56. Next base: position 28,176 of record NZ_JBZWEN010000002.1, read on the forward strand.
GCATCCTCACCGGCACCGGCATCTACTCGTACGACCTGTCCGAGCTCGTCTCGCTGATCCCGGTCGTCACCCCGTTCCGTGACATCGTCGCCCGCAAGCAGTCCCCGGACGGAAACCCGTACGCCGTGTGGCGTGCCATCCTCAACATGACCAACTCGCAGCCCGACCCGGCCGTCGGGTTCGACTACGCGGGCGCCGAAGTCGTCATGAACGAGCAGGACTTCCAGGCCCGCTACAAGCCGCTGTCGATGGCCGGCCTCGTCACCCAGGACTCCTTCGACCTGGCCAAGGGGTACGCCGACCCGTACGCGGTGATGACGTTCAACGTCCTCAACCAGCTGCTCATCGCGGAAGACCGCAAGCTGCTCGGCGCGCAGTCCTTCGCTCTCACCCGGCCGGCCGCGCCGACCATGTCGACGTCGACGACCGGCGGCAGCATCGCCGCCACCACGACCGTTTACGTGGGTGTCGCCGCTCGCACCGGATCCGGCTACTACTACGGCTCTGGCAACAGCCAGGGCAACAGCGCGAGCATCGCCACCGGTGCCGGGTCCACGAACACGGTCACCGCGACTGTCGGCGCGGTCCGCGGCGCGGTGTGCTACGACTGGTTCCAGTCCGCGAACGGCAGCACCTGGTACTACTACACGACGACCACGGTCAACACGGTCACCATGACCAAGACCATCTCGTCGAACCAGGCGCTCCCGTCGGGTACCGCTGTCCCGGACCTGACCTCCAACTGGCAGGGCTCGGCGGGCGTTCCCACGTTCAACGCGGCCGCCGACAACGGCAGCGCGAACGCCAACGACTACGACGGCTTCCTGGCGTCGCTGAGCGGCGACTACAACGGCACCGGCCAGTGGGCCGCCGCCGGAAGCGGCACCGCCAACCCGTCGATCTGGAGCAGCCTCAACGGCGCTGCGCTCACCCTGACCGGCGGCACCGTGACCGAGATCGAGCAGAGCCTGTTCCTGCCGCTCTGGAACCAGGTGAAGTGCTCCCCGACCGCGATCATGGTCAACGCGGCGCAGGCGCAGGAGATCGCCAACCTCGTCCTCGGCGCCAACGCCGCGACGACCTTCCTGCAGACCGACGCCGCCGGCCGTGTCTCCACCACCGCCGGTGGCCGCGTCGGCTCGATCGTGAACGCTCCGGCCGGCGGCATCACCGTGCCCATCGAGGTCCACACCTCGCTGCCCCCGGGCACGATCATCGCCCGCACCGACCGGGTCCCGTTCCCGCAGGCCAACATCTCCAGCGTCCTGGAGTGCAGGACCCTGCGTGACACCGCGCAGTTCGACTACGGCACCAGCCGCGTCGCCAACACCGCCGGTGGCGGCCCACGCCGCGAGTTTGAAATCCGAACTGTCTCGGCCCTGGTCAACAGGGCCCCCGTCGCGCAGGCCGTGCTCTCCAACGTCGCCTGATCCGGGCTGGCAGTAGAACGAAGTGGCGCCCGCAGCCCCGCGTGGATGCAACTCCACCGGGGCCGCGGCGCCCGCCCCACCACACCCTCAAGGGAGAACAGGCCATGCGCCTCTACTCACGCACCAACACGGCCGCAGTCGAACACGACGGCGTCCACTACGAGCCCGAGTCCGACGGGGGATTCGAATTCCCCGAAGACGTCGGCGAGCAACTCCACTCCTTCCACACCGGCGGCAAGCCCCAGTGGGAGACCCAGATCGAACGCCAGGCCCGGCTCATGAACGAGGAGATGGAGCGCCGCAAGGACCCGGCCACCCTCCTCAGTGCCGTGGAGCAGATCGTCAATGCGGCCCAGGCCACCAAGAAGGCCGAACCTGACTCAGCCCCGGCCCCGGCGAAGCGTGCCTCGAAGCGCACCGCACCGCCCAAGTCCGCCGAGTAGCTGTCCCCACGACCAGCAACGTCAACCTGAGGGGGTGATGACATGCCCCTCGGAACGCCTTACGTGACGCCACAGATGCTCATGGACGCTCCGACCGGATTACCGGAGTCGCTTGGAGTCTGATCCCTCAGCCCAAGTCGGGCGGTACGCCAGAGCAGACAGCCGAGATCACTGCCATGTTGTGGCGTGCCACGTCGATCGTGGACGCGTACTGCAACCAGGTGCTTCGGGCCACGGTGGACAACGAGTACTTGCAGGGGCCGGGCGCGCCGCGGGTCGGGATCCAGCAGGGTACGGGCAACGGGTTGTTGGTGATGCGGCGCTGGCCGGTGACGCAGGTCCTGGCGATTCAGACGTCGTCAAACCGCACCTTCCCGAGGGCGTGGTCAACGGTTCCTGCGGGCCAGTACGACATCCTGCACCCGCTGATCAATCAGTACACCGACAGCGCTTCGGCCACGATGCCGGACGGCGGGTCGTCGATCCTGGTCGCGCCTGGGTACATCGTGGACTGGTACGGCCGTAACGGGCAGCGGATCCTGGTCAGCTACACCAACGGTTGGCCGCACAGCAGCCTCACGGCCAGCGCTGCGGCCGGGGCCACCACGATCAGCGTGGACGATGTGACCGGCTGGGCCGGAGCGGCCGGCTTCGTCTACGACGGTGCATCCACGGAGCCGGTCTCGGTCACCTCGGTTGCCGCGACGACACCGATGCAGCTCCCCAACGGCGCTGGCACCGCGCAGACGGGCCCAGGCACCGTCACTCTCTCTGCGCCCCTGTCCGCTGCGCACACGGCCGGGACGGTGGTCTCCGCGCTACCGGCCAGCGTCCTGTGGGCCACGGTGCTGGCCGCCGCGGCGCAGGCGCTGGAGTCCGGGATCACGTCGGTGTCGATCCAGAACATCCCCGGGTCGGAAACGACGGGCGGCAAGGGCGTCGAAGACCTGATCACCGAGTACGAGGTGCTGCTCGAACCATTTCGCAGAATTGTGTGAGGAGCATGTCATGGCACGTCGTCACGTTCACCGTCGGGCCCTTCACGCCTCGAAGAAGGCCACCGTCCACAAGTCCCGTACGAAGAGGGCGAAGGACTTCCACGTCGGGCACAAGGGCGGCACGCACGTGCGTACCGTGAACGCCCCGAAGGGCTGGTGACATGTGCCTCTGTCGTCGGTCCAGCTTTATCTAAAGGGCCTGCTCGACGGCATGCCGGTGCCCAGCCCCACCGGTGGTTCGCAGACGCTCACGGCGTGGGTGACGCCGCCGACAGTCGAGGATCTCGACGGGCCCCGCGCGTACGTGTGGGGCGGCCGGCAGCACGGGCACCGGCAGACGATGCCGCGGGCGAAGCCGAACGAGCCGTGGACGGGTGGCTTCCGGTGGATCGACCACACGATCGACATCTACCTCGTCTACCTCGCGAACCCGGACGACACCGAGCTTGACCAGGAGTTCCCGCTCCTGATCGACGCGGTGCTGTCGCAGCTGTGGAACGCCGAAATGCCGACGAAGATCCAGGACTCGACCACGGGCGTGGTCTCCCAGGTGCTGCTGGTCGGTGAGGACTGGGAGATCGAGTACCCGCCCGTGCACGCTCCGGCGACGCAGCGGATGGTCTATTACTCCTGCCGCATCGCGATGGACGTTCGTGAGGCGGTGCAGGGGTGAGTATCCAGGTCAAGGTGTCGCGGCCCAAGCGTGGGCTGTCGGGCCCGTATCGGTTCAAGGCGATCGCGGCGGCCTGGGGTGCCGAGGTCACTCCGATCGTGGAGCGTGCGCTCAAGGCGAAGGCCCCGGTTGCCAAAGAGAATGGCGGCCGGCTGCGGGAGTCCATCAAGCACAAGCAGCTCAACGGCGGGGGCCTGACGGTCACCTTCTACACGGAAGTGCCTTACGCCAAGTACGTGCTCGACGGGACGCGGGAGCACCAGATCCGGCCGCGCACGGCCCGTGCCCTGCACTGGAAGGGCGCAGGCGGCGACGTGTTCGCCCAGGTCGTCAACCATCCCGGCACGAAGGCCAACAAGTTCCCCGAGCGGGCCATCAAGCCGCTCCTGCCGGCACTCAAGGGCCGGTTCAGGCAGATCTCCATCGAAGCCCTAGGAGGCGAATAGCCGTGAGGCTGCGCTACATCGGCGCCGGGCCGGTCACTTTCGTCGAGGCGGGTGAGCTGGAGCCGGGCGACGAGTTCACCGTGCCCGACGACCTGGCCGACGGCTGGCTGCGCCGCGCCGACATCGAGGAAGCACCGTCCGAGCCCGAGCCGGAGCCTGCGCCGGCGAGGTCGCGGAAGGCGTCGAAGACTACCGAGCCCGCCGCTGACGCGGCCCCCGAGGAGTAGGCCATGCCGTACCCCACGATCCAAGAGCAGTCGGGTGCGCGCTCCGCAACCGGCATGGCCAAGGAGCCCGGCTTCGGCCAGGCGACGACCCCCACCACCTTCCTCCCAGTGTCCGCCAACACGATGGAGGTCGACCCGGGCTGGTTCTCCCCGACCCTGATGCAGGGCTTCAGGGACAAGCAGATCTACAACCTCCAGGGTGAGCAGAAGCTCGCCGGAGCGATCACCGGGCCGATCTTCCCGTCCAATGCGATGGCATTGATGGTCGCTTCCATCGGTGCGGATGCGGCGCCCGGGGCTGGGGTCACAGGCACCGTCGGGTCTGGCTCCACCACGCTGAGCGGCACCGTCTCGGCCGGCGCTACCTCCATCACCGTGGCGTCCGCATCTGGGTTCAGTACCGGGCAGGTCGTGCAGATCGACGTGAACTCGGGGACGACGACAACCTCCGAGTGCCGGAAGATCACCGTGAGCGGGACCACGTTCACCCTGGACTCTTCGCTGACCTACGGTCACACCTCAGGTGTGGCTGTGATCGGTGTGGTCGCCCCGTACACGCACACGATCAGCCAGGCCAACACGCTTCCGTCACTGACCATCGAAAAGAACTTGGGCGGCTTCCAGAGCCTCCAGTTCGCGGGCTGCCGTGCAAACAAGTTCGACATCAAGGCGCCGGTCGGCAACAGCCCCGTGGAGATCACGGCGGACATGATGGCCCAGTCCGTGGCGATCCTGAACAACCCGACCCCGATCTCGGTGGTGAATGAGGCGCCGTTCGTCTTCGCCGAGGCGGCACTGACCATCTACGGATCGTCCCGTGCTGAGGCCAGCAACGTCGCCATCTCCGTGGAGAACGGCATCAAGGAGACGTACACCTTCGGCAACCACGGGCCCGCGTTCCTCACGCCGGTGAACTTGCACGTCAACGGCACGATCGACCTGGTGTGGTCGAGCTTGAACGACGCGACCTACGGCGACTTCAACCGGATGCAGAACAACACCCTCGGGGCGCTCACGTTCTCGCTGACGCACCCGTCGAGCGGCGGCACGATCACGATCAACCTGCCGCAGATCGCGCTGAGCAAGTACGCCAACGATCTCAAGGCTGAAGATGTGATCTTGTCTCAGCTGACCTACGAGGCCTCCCGGCCCCTGTCCGGTGCCTCGCAGTACACGATCTCGGCGACGGTCGTGAACTCGGTCTACACGGCGTATTAGCCACACCCACCCCGACGCCCTGTGCCGTGCGGCCAGGGCCTTTTTCATGCCCGCAACCCTCCAGGAGCACCCTCATGGGCTTTCTGTCCGCCTACTCCGGCACCCGCCGCATCGACATCGGCAACGGGTACTGGGTCGAGATCAAAGAATGCCTCTCCATCGTGGAGAAGCAGCGCGCCGAGAAGGCCCTCTCCTCGGGGCCGGTGTTCGACCAGTCGGGCCGCGGCTCGGCGCAGATGGACATGCCCGCGTTCCACACGGAGATGGTCGTGGCCTCGGTCGTCGACTGGAACCTCGACGAGGACGACGGCACCATCTGGCCGCTGACCCCGGAACCGGTGAAGCGCAAGAACGTCGCACGTCTCCCCGCCTCCGTGTTCGACCAGATCTTCGAGGCGGTGAACAAGCTGAACGGGCCGCAGCCAGCGAAGGAGCGGGCCCAGTTTCCTGAGCCGAGCCTCGGGGGCGATCCGGATGAACACGGAGGGGCCACCGAGCCTGGGGACGTTCTGGGCGGAACAGCAGCTGTGGCAGCGCCTGGGGATCCGCAGGCAGGACCTGGAGACCCGGCCGTGGCGTGAGGTCGAGGACTACCTCCTCTACATCCAGCTGATCACCCGCGAAGAGCAGGCACAGCAGAGGAGGGCGAACAGTGGCCGGCGCTGAGATGTTCACCGTCCTCGCTGTACTGGAGGCTCGCGACCGGATTTCTGAGGCGCTGGACAAGGCGGACGTCTCCGTCAGCCGGTTCTCGGAGTCGCTCCAGCGTATGGCGACGGTGGCGGAAGAGTCCGGCGCCAGGACCGACGAGGCACTGCTTCAGACGGCATCGGGCGCGGATGCCCTCGACCTGGCCACCGCTCGTGTGGAGGCTGCTCAGGCGAAGATGGCTGCCGCGACTCGCGAGCAGGCCGCGGCCGAGGAAGAACTCCTCGCCGTTCAGCGCGAGGCTGCTGCCGGAGAGATGGACGCGGCTGAGGCCGCTGACAAGCAGGCTGCTGCCCTGGCCCGGCTCCAGAAGGCGGAGCGGGAAGCGGCGGCGGCCAGCAAGGAGCTGGGTACCGCCGAGAAGGTTCAGGCCGACACGGCTGCGGCTGCGGCCGCGAAGACCGATGAGGCTGCGGCATCAACAGGCCGGTTCAGCGGGGCGGCGGCCAAGAGCGGCGCTGCAATGAGCGTGGCGTCGAAGGTCGCTATCGGTGCCGGTGTGGCAGTGGCGGCGATCGGCTACGAATCGATCAAGGCCGCGAGCAGCTTCCAGACCTTGACGACTCAGCTGGTGACGACGGCGGGCGAGGCGCCGTCGGCGCTGAAGCAGGTTCAGAACGGCATTCTGTCCATCTCCAACGAGACCGCGACCTCCGCCAACGATCTCGCCAAGAGCATGTACATCGTGGAGGCGGCCGGCTACAACGCCGCGCACGGTGGTCTCGACGTCCTGAAGGCTGCGACCGAGGGCGCCCGGCTGGAGAACTCCGACTTCGCCACGGTGTCCAACGGCGTCACCGACATCCTGAAGGACTACCACCTGGGTGCCGGCCAGGCCGCGAACGTCACCAGCCAACTGGTTGCTGCGGTCGGTCACGGCAAGGCGAACTTCCAGCAGTTCAGCAGCGCCCTGAGCAACATCCTGCCGTTGGGTGCCGCCGTGCACCTGAAGTTCCAGGACCTCGCTGGTGTGCTCGCGGAGATGACCTCCCACGGTGTGACCGCTCAGCGGGCGAGCCAGAACATGGCGAACGCCCTGCGGTCGCTGGAGGCCCCGACGGGCACGATGACGAAGGAGTTCAAGGCCGTCGGCATCACCAGCCAGGACGTTCAGACCCACCTCAGCAAGGACGGCCTGGGCGGCACCCTCCAATGGCTGTCCGGCATCGCCAAGGACAACGCCTCCCGGCTCGGGCAGACATACCCGGGCGCGCTGCGGGCGCTCATGGGAACTGCGGCCGGCCTGAACGTGGCGCTGATGACCACGGGCGAGAACGCCGGCGACGTCAACAAGGCCATCGCCGCGATCGGAAAGGCCTCTGCGGACTCCAAGGGCAACGTTGCGGGCTTCGCCCAGGTGCAGCAGACCATGGGCTTCAAGATGGAGCAGGCGAAGCAGGCCATCCACAACACGGGCATCGCGATCGGTACCGCGCTGCTGCCGTGGGTGACCCGGGCCATGGGGGCGATCAACGCAATCCTCGTGCCGATCGCTGAATGGGCCGACAAGCACCAGAAGCTGGTCGGGCTGATCCTGGTGAGCGTCGGCGCGATGGCTGCCGTAGCGGGTGCGATCAAGCTGGTCAGTGTCGCCATGGGCATCCTGAACGCGGTGATGGACGCCAACCCCATCGTGCTCGTCATCATCGCAGTCGCTGCTCTCGTCGCAGGCTTGATCTACGCCTGGAACCATTTCCAGACGTTCCGGCAGGTCGTGACGACGGTCTTCGATGCGGTGAAGAGTGCTGCGCTGGCGACGTGGCACGGGCTGCAGGCGGCGTGGGACGGCATCGTCTCGGGCGTCATGGCACTGTGGCACGGCTTGCAGGCCGCCTGGAATGGCATCGTCGCCGGGGTCAAGGCCGTGTGGCACGGTATCGAGGACGCGTGGAATGCCGTCGCATCAGTCACTACGACGGTGTGGAACGCGATCGCGGGGTTCTTCAAGAAGTGGTGGCCGCTCCTCCTGGTGATCTTCCTGCCGTTCGTCGCCCTGGTCATGGCGATCTGGAACCACTTCCACAGCCAAATCGAAGACACCGCAAAGACCGTATGGAACGGCATCAAGGACTTCCTGAAGGCGGTGTGGGACGGGATCAAGGTTGTCGCCGGAGTGGTGTGGGCTGCGATCAAGTTCGCGATCATCAACCCGATCGAGATCCTGTGGAGCGACCTCAAGGCAATCTGGAACGCGATCAAGCCGTACCTGATCAGCGCGTGGAACGCCATCAAGTCGGCGGCTACCGCTACCTGGAACGCCATCAGAGACGCTTTGATCAATCCGCTGATCAGCGCTTGGCACTCGATCACCGGAACCGTCAGCCGGATCGCCAGCGCCATCAGTAACGGCCTGCACAGCGCATGGGACGCCGTCAAAAGCGTCGGCAGCTGGTTCGAATCCATCGGCACCGACATCGTCAACGGGATCATCTCCGGCGTCGAGGGTGCAGCCGGCAGCCTGTTCTCCAGCCTCAAGAACCTCGCTAGCAGCGCCCTGTCCTCGGCCAAGAGCTTCCTCGGCATCAGCAGCCCCTCGAAGCTCTTCCGCGACGAGGTCGGCAAGTGGATCGCCCACGGCGTCGCTCAAGGCGTTGACGACCACACCTACGTCGCCGTCCAGTCCGTGCGCGGCATGGCCGCATCGGTTGCAGGAGTGCCCTTCGGTGCGCCGGGAACCGGATCGGGCTTCGCCGCGGGCGGCGCCGGCCTGTCCTATCTGAACGGATCCGCTACGGGGGGTGGCACGGTCATCATCGACCTGCGCGGCTCCCAGGTCATGTCGGACGCCGACATGCGGAAACTCGCCGACAAGATCGGCGCTCAGATGCCGCACGCGTTGGCGGCGGCTGGCGTCAGGATCCGCGGGTGAAAGACCAGTCCCGCGGTTCGGCTCGTGTGCTCGGGGTTGGGGGTGACGTGTGGTCGCCACCCCCAACCTGACGTTCACGATCACCCCGCCGGGCGGGTCGACCACGGACTACACCCAGTACCTGGCCTGGTCCGGGGCCCATTCTCAGATAACGATCACGCAGAACTTCGGCCGGCAGGGCGACACCGCAGTCTTCCCGCTTGTCGACGAGTTCGTTACGACGCCGCACTTCTGGATCCCGGTCTTCAGCCAGGTGAAGCTGGTCGACAACGCGATCGGGCAGACCCTGTTCGCCGGTGTCGTCACGAAGCCGATCCAGGATGCGACCTCACCGACTCGGAACGAGTGGACGTTGCAGTGCGTCGACTACACGTTCTACGCCGACAACTCGGTCGTCCACGGCACCTTCGTCGGGCAGACGGTGGACCAGATCATCGTGTCGCTCACGGCGCAGGCGAACTGCGGCATCACCGCCAAGCAGCTCTCGCACGGCGGCTACGTCGCCCCGGGCCCGCAGCTCGCATCCTTCGTCCTCAACTACGCCACCCTGTCGGACGCGTGGCGGCGGCTGGCGACGCTGGCCGGCCAGGTCACACCGTATGGCTGGTACGTCGATGAGAACCGCAAGCTGCACTTCTACGACGCCACCACCGCGATCAGCTCCGGGGTGACCTTCACAACCATCCCGACCGCGACCAACGGGTCGACGACCGAGGGCCACATCTACACCGAAAACTCGTTCGGCTACGAATGGGACGGCACCTCGGTCAGGAACCGGATCCTGGTCCAGGGCGCCAACCAGTCCATCACCTACGGCTCCGCGACCCACAGCAAACCGACGGACACGTGGGTCGGCAACGGCTACCAGACCGCGTGGCCGCTCCGGTACACGGTCACGAACCAGCCGGTCCTGTACGTGGGCGGCGTCAGCAAGTCTGTGACCACCGTGAACGCGGGCGCGTCGAGCAACGCAACGTGGCAGGTCATCCAGGACTCGATCGGGAAGTGGTCGCTGGTCACCACCGGGGCTGCACCGGGCCCCGGCGTCGTGCTCAAGATCTGGTACGACTACCTGGTCCCCGTCACTGCCGCAGCCAACGACTACGCCTCCCAGCACAAGTACACGGGCCCGAACGGCGGGGTCTTCACCGAGTACATCAACGACACCTCGCTGACCACCGTGCCGATGGCCCTCGCCCGCGCGATGCGGCAGCGCACCGAGTACGCCGACGCGGTCGAGCGGATGGTGTTCACGACGACCGAGGATTTCCTTGGCTGGGTCCGCTCCGGCCAGACCTGCTCGATCCGCAACACGCTGATCCGGGACACACAGAACAATCAGTGGGGCGTCTGGGACCAGTTCATCGTCATCGGCAACACCGTGACCTTCGTCGCCGGCGGCTACCGGCAGTGCCAGATCACCGCCGTCCGACTCTGAGGAGGCGCTGATGCCCGGCGTGTTCCGGCCCATGAACCTAGTCGACGTTCTGGGGACGCTGAATCAGCAGAACGGCCAGCAGCAGGACCAGACCGTCAGCGGGCTCGGGAACTTCGGTGAGACCGACGACACCCTCGGTGCGATCGACACGGTGACGGCCACGCTCAGCGTCACGGCGACCACGTGGGACAACGGAACGTGGGGGAGTTTCAGTTGGGGATGACCACGCCGAACGGCGGCGGATTCAACATCCACGGCCGCCTCAGCGTCACGAGCATCAGGCCCGACGGCACCGTCCGGGATCGTCGCGAAGGCGACAACATCACCTGCACCAATGGGCTCACCGCGTTCGCCGCCGCGCTCGTCTGGGCCGGCATCCAGGACCAGGCCGCGAACCTCGGCGTCACCTCGCCGACGTTCCTGACGCCGCTGTACGGGGCGATCGGCACCGGCAACGGCACCGTCGCAGCGTCGGATACGTCCCTGTTCTCGGAGTACGCCCGGCAAACTGTCGGCGCCGGCGGCTCAACCCCGGCCACCGCGTCACTGAACGCGCAGACGACGTGGCTGTTCTACTTCCCCAGCCCCGCCTCGACGCTGACGATCACCGAGGCTGGTCTCTTCTCCGGCGCCACCAGCACCGCCGGGTCCGGCACCATGCTCGACCATTGGGCTTTCAGCCCAGTGCTGACCTTCCCGACCACGGACACCCTCATTTTGCAGGCAAGCTTCGCCATCTCGGGGAGCTGAGGCCATGTCGCAGATCCCCGCCTACGCCGCGGCCGTCACCGGGCAGCCCGGGAACGCCGGCCAGGTCAACCAGCTGCTGGGCGCTCACACGTCTCTCGTGGCCTACGGGGCGGGGACGGTGCAGGCGTCGCAGACGACCGCGAGCACAAGTTACCAGTCGACGGCTGGGCAGTGGCTGGCGCAGCAGTTCATGACCGGGGGCGCTCAGACGGCGATCGGCCAGGTGCGGCTTCAGCTCAGTACTGTCGGCGGTTCGCCGACGTCCGCTGTGATCCCGCCCCTGACGCTCAGCCTGTACGCGGACCTGGGGGGCCTGCCGACGGGCAGCGCGCTCGCCAGCGTGATCGTGAATGAGGAGTGGATCTACTCGGCGCCCTACTGGGTGACGCTGCCCCTCATGGCCACCGGCCTGACGCCCGGCACGTTCTACCAGCTGGTGGTCTCACCGGTGGGCGCGTCGTCCCAGTACTACGTGTGGCACCAGTCGAATCAGATCGCCGGTTCGTCGACGTCCTCGGACGGGGTCACCTGGACGGCCTCCTCCTACGGGCTGGTCTACCAGGTGTACGACAACGCCGGGTCGGGGGTGCTGCCGACGATGCTCGTGGACGACACCGGGCAGCGGTGGACGCAGTTCACCTACAACGCGCAGGGCCTGCCCGCCACGATCACCGAGTTCACGGCAGCGCAGAACGGCTCATCGAATTACCTGTACTCGACCCGCTCTGTGACGTATAGCGGCGGCCTACTGACGGGGGTGAACTGACATGCCCTACCTGGTCGGCTACGCCACGCCCTACGACTACGGGGCCGCGGGCAACGGAACGGCGGACGACACCACCGCGCTTCAGAACGCGATCAACGGTGTGTCGGCTGCGGGTGGCGGCACGCTGTTTTTTCCTGCAGGCACATTCAAGATCAGTGCGGCGCTGACGCTACCCAACGGGGTGAGCCTCCTCGGCGTCGGCCAGAACGTCAGCGTCATCAACCAGACGTCGACGACCGCCAACGCGATCACGTACAACCCGAGCACCCTGAACTACATGTCGATCGAGAACCTTTCGATCACCGGGCCCGGCTCGGGCTCAGGCGTCGGTGTCCTGATCGAGGCCAACAGCGGGTCGACGAACGTCAACTCCTGCTCCTTCCAGGACGTCACCATCTCCGGCTTCGGCTCCCACGGATTCGAGCTGGTCACCGGTGTCGGCTGCAGCCTGAACACCGTCAACGTGAGCAGCGTCGGCGGCCACGGCATTTTCCTCAGCGGCGGCACTGGCAACACGCTGACGAACTGCTTCATCACCGGTGGGGCGTCCACGCAGCAGGGCTTCCAGCTCACCAACGTCAACTACACCACCCTCAACGGCTGCAAGGCCTTCAGCTGCGGCGGCGGCTACACGATCAGCGGTGGGTCAGCGAACGCCATTACCGGCTGCGGCGCGGACACGATCGTCGCCGCGAACGGGCAGGACGGCTCCGGCTTCAAAATCTCCGGCGGCACGGTCCACACGATCGACTCCTGCTACAGCAACATCAACAAGGCCAAGGCGTTCTACGCCACCGGGTCGACCGTCGCCGCGACGATCGAGAGCATCCAGGAGAACGCCCCCGGGGCCGGGGCCACTGCGTCCATCCAGGTCGATTCCGGCTCCACGGCCGTCGTCCTCGAAAGCTCCACGGTGACGGCCACCTCTTACGCTGCTGGCACGACCACCGTCATCACGGGTGGAACCGTCACTCTTGTCGGCCCGGTGACGCTGCAGCCGACCGCGGCCGGCAACACCATCCTGGCCGGCAACGTGAGCGGCACGGATGCCTTCGACCGCGTCCGGATCCTCGGCTCCGGAACTATATCCATGGGGCCCGGCAGCACCAACCGGGACGTTCAGCTGGCTCGGACCGCGGTCGGCGTCCTGTCTGTGACCAACCCGCTCACTGCGCATGCCGCAGTTGAGATCCTCGACGGAAACCTCGTCGTCGGCGGCACAGCCGTCCTCGGCGACAACGGCGTCGGGGAACTCCAGCTCACCAACATCACCACCGCCCCGACCACCAACCCGACCGGCGGCACGGTGGTCTACGCGGTGAACGGCACCTCGCCGCTGCAGCGGGACACCGCAGGGCACCTGACGAACCTGGCCTGGGCCGACAACCCGTTCCAGTCGAACGGCCTCATCACGTGGAACTTCGACCCCAACGTCATCAACTCGAACTACCCGGTGGCGTCGGGCACGATCAACCTGCACAAGATCTACCTGCCGACCACTGCCACGGTCTCCAACGTGCTCGTCGCCGTTCAGGCGGCGGGCAGCGGGCTGACGAGCGGCGACAACCTCATCGGCCTGTACAACGCGGCCGGCACGCGCGTTGCCGTCACCGCGGACCAGACCACCACGTGGGGATCGACCGGGGTCAAAACGGCCGCATTCACCAGCAGCTTCACACCGACCGCCCCAGGCGTGTACTTCGTGGCGATCCTCTCCGTGGGAACCACCCCCGTGACCCTGTACGGTTCGCCGGGTTCCGGGGCGGTCTACAACGCCAACACGACGGGCGCCACCCTCGTCCACGCGACCGGGCCGACCGGGCAGACCACGATGCCGTCGACCATCACCATGTCCGGCCTCACGTCGTCGTCGCTGTCGATCTGGGCCGGGCTCAGCTGATGCCGGGGACCCCCACCTGGCAGGCCGCCACCACCGGGCAGGCACCGCTCGCGGCGCACGTCAACCAGTACCTCGGCACGCACGCAATGCAGGTGCTCTACACCGGGACACAGCGGGCTGCCCAGTCCACGGTCGGGTCAGGGAACGTGACCACGAACGGCACGTGGCTTGCCCAGTCGTTCACGACGGCTGTGGGGCAGACCGCGATCGGCTACGTGGTCATCCAACTGGCCGCGAACACGAGCGCGGGTGCGAACCTGGGCCCGACCACGGTGAGCATTCAGGCGAACGCTTCCGGGGCCCCGTCGGGGACCGCGCTGGTGTCGGCCACGGTCACCGCCGAGTACGTGTTCAACGCGCCGACGCTCGTCGTCGTCCCCACGCCGGTAGCCGGGCTTTCGGCGTCCACGACGTACTGGATTGTGGTGGCGTCGGCCGGGAACGCGACGTACTCCTACAACTGGGCCAAGAGCAACCAGACCTCTGGAGCCTCCACGTCCGCGAACGGCGCGGCGTGGACGGCTCAGGCCTATGGCCTGGTCTTCCAGGTGTACGACCAGACGGTCACCGGCCAGCAGGCGGCGACCTGGGAGGACTCGGGGGCGCGGTGGACGTGGACGGGCCGCAGCACGACCGGCCTGGTTAATGCCTACGCCGCATACACCTCGGGCCAGACGGCGTCCGGCTACGTCCAGACGTACCGCAGCGTTTCCTCGGCCAACGGCCTTGTCACGTCGATCAACTAAGGAGAAACGATGAGCAGCGCTCGGGCTGACATCTATGCGGTCAGGTTCAAGTCTCCCAGCGGAGCCGACCTGTCCGGGAGCGTGATCGAGCTTCAGTTGATGTCGGGTGGCAACGGCAGCGACGCGAATGTCGTCACCGACGCCACCATCCTCACCATGGCCAAGGCCATCAACACCGCCGTGTACCCCGCGAACGAGGGGATAGAGGTCTCGGTGGTCAAGACGGCGGCCACGGACTACGCCCCCAGCAGTGACTATTCAACCTTCGAGTGACAGGGGGAGGTGACCGGCCGTGGCCTCCACCCTGGAAGTCCTCACCGCCGCGCAGACGGCGTTCCTCATGAACAAGCCAGGAGCGTTCCTCTACCAGAACGCCTCACAATCCGTCGGAAGCGGCGCCTACACGCCACTGACGTTCAACGTGGCGGTCGGGGATGTCTGGGGAGGCTGGTCCAGCGGAAACTCCAGCCGGTACACCGTCCAGGTCGCTGGCACGTACGAGATCAGCTGGTTCACCGCCTGGTCGTCCAACAACACGGGATCTCGGCAGCACTACGCTCAGCAGAACGGCTCCCAGATCAACGGCACCAAGCAGGAGCTGCCGGCGATGACGACCACGATGGGTGTCGCCTCTCCGGTGTTCCAGGTGCCGGCGAACGTCGGCGACTACTTCCAGGTGCAGATCTACCAGGACACCAGCAACCCCCTGAACACCTACGCCACGGCCCCGTTCTTCAGCTCGATGACTGTCAAGTGGCTGCATCTCTGAGGGGGTGAACCGGGGTGGCGTACAACCCGACGTGGAAGGCCGCCGAAAACGGTCTGCCCGGCAACCTGGAGGGCACCAACCACGCCGCGCAGATCGATCAGTTCCTCGCCGTTCACGGGGTCACCCCCGTCTACCAAGGCAACCTGATCGTCGCCCCGGGCGCGCTCACCAGTACCTACGGTTCGGCCTTCTTCTGGGTGAAGAACGCCGGCGGAGGCTCGACGCTTGATACCTATGACGTTGACTGGCCGTTCACTTTGCCTGGCGGTTCCACAGCGATCGGGCACGTGCAGGTAGCCATGGAGCCCGTCGGTAACGGCGCGGACGTCCAGGTCACCCTCTACCCTGACAACGCTGGCATACCGAACCTGGCCAGCCCGCTCTCGTCCACCGTGGTTCCAGCAG
Source organism: Streptomyces sp. HUAS MG56 (assembly GCF_058673395.1). NCBI lineage: Bacteria > Bacillati > Actinomycetota > Actinomycetes > Kitasatosporales > Streptomycetaceae > Streptomyces > Streptomyces sp. HUAS MG56. Next base: position 43,962 of record NZ_JBZWEN010000002.1, read on the forward strand.
CTTCGATCGCGAGCCTCGGTGCGTCGGGAGGCCTCCCCACGGCGGGACCACTCGCCACCCAGGCGAACAACACGCTTCAGACGGGCCCCTACACCACTGCGCCCTGGGGGACCGCCTCATCCTCGGCCGCCGGTCTGCTGACCTCGACCTCCACCGTCTCCTACGGGCAGTACCTGCTGATGCTCGGCGGCACGGACTCCAGTACCGGAAACTCGACCCCGTACGTCTACAGCATCCAGCTCAGTGCCGCCGGCCCCGCCGCCGCGCAGCCTCAGCCATCGTTGCCGCAGGGACTGTTCGGGGCGGGCGTTGCCGCCAGCGCGGATACCGTCATCGTCGCCGGCGGCTACACCGGTTCCGCGCTCTCCACCTCCGTGTACACGGCCAGTTGGGACAGCAACACGGGTGTCGTCGCCGCGTGGTCTGCTCAGGCCGGCCTGCCGGTAGCGCTCGACCTTGCCGTAGTCGAAGTCTGGAACGACAGCGTCGTGTACGTCATCGGCGGCAACACTTCTGGCGGTGTGCCGATCTCGACGGTGAGCTACGCCTCGATCTCCAACGGGCAGATCCAAAGCTGGCAGACCGGTCCGTCTCTTCCCTCCGCCCTGTTCGCTGCCGGTTCGGCCATCGTCGGGAACATTCTGATCGTCATGGGCGGCCACACGTCGTCCACCAGCGTGGGGCTCACCAGCGTCTACTGGGCCACGATCGGCGCCGACGGCAGTCTGGGGACCTGGCAGACCGGCCCGTCCCTTCCCGTGGGGGTCGGCGGCATCGAAAACAGCACGTTCGCCACCGACTCCGGCGTGTTCATCATGGGCGGCAACACACAGAACGGCACCCCGCCCACCTTCACGCGCACTCTCCAGTCGCTCACCATCACCGCGGACGGGCTGGGGACGTGGCAGCAGCAGCTCATCAACGCAAACTCCGGCAACCTGCCCACCGGCGGATTCAGTAACGGTGACGGCACCTACACCATGATCGGCATGGGGTTGAGCAGTACCGGCTTCAGTAACACCCAGACATTGAACACGGTGCCACTCATCCCCGTCCCGCTGCCTGCGAGCGGGCTGACCGGCGGCGGCACCTATCACCTGCTGTTCCACCAGGTCGGCGGCGATGCCAACAACTACACCAAGCTGGGCGAGGTCCAGTGCAGCTCGTCCAGCTGGCAGTACGCGAACCGCTACTCAAACGGCCCGTGGACGTCCCGGGGTGGCCTCGCCATCCTGGCGAACGTCTACGACCAGACTCCAGGCGGTCAGCCCATCGGCACCTGGGAAGACCCGAGCGGCAGCACCACCGGCGGCAACAACCGCGCCGTGAGGACGTCCACGATGGTCTACGACTACCGCGGCCGACTCCTGGGCGTGTGCGAAGGCACACAGCTCCCTCAAGACCCGCTGAACAGCAACCCCACGTTCACCAGCGGCATATCTCCATGGATCGTGAACAACGGCACCTTCGTACAGTCCAGCGCGCAGACCCACGGAGGTTTCCCATCCTCCGGTCTCCTCACCCCGAACGGGTCGTCGAGCTACGCGTCAGTGGTGTCGGAGATGGTGCCGGCCACTGCGGGCCAGTGGTTCACCGCAAACTCGTGGTTCTACTCCACCACCGGCTACACCATCGACTTCTACATCAACTGGTTCGACGCCAATCACAACGTCCTCGGCAACAACTTTTGGGAATTGCCGCTGGCTGCAGCCACCTGGACGAACATCACCTTCAGCGCCCAGGCGCTGGCAGGATCCGCGTACGCCAACATCGTGCCAGCGGAGAACGGCAACCCGTCGGCCGCGGCGACGCTGTACATATCCAACTGCATGATCTACCCGACTGACCCGACGACGCTCGCCTCGGCTGCCGCTGTCACCTACCCGACGGGCGCGGTGTGGCCTCCTTCGGGCGTGACGCAACTGAACTGACCCGAAAGCCTCAGGCCGCTGCGTGTGGGTGGGGATCGCCCTCGCCGAGATAGGGGAGGCTCGTATGCGCGCCCGCTGGATCGCCGTCGCCCTCGCGCTTGTGGCCCTTGACGTCTACCTGCTGCTGGAGCACTGGAACGACGTCGCCGGGAATGTCGAGGCGCAGTTCATCATCGTCACGCCGGCCTTCCTCATCCAACACCTGGCGCTGCGACGGCACGTCGACCGTCGGCACGCCGAGACCGAGCAGCGCCTGGGCAAGAAGGTCGCCGAGACCCACGCCCAGGTCGCCGAGTTGCACGCCCTCCATGTTGAGGGCCGGATTCCGGACCGCTTCAAGCCCTGACCTGCGCCAACCCCTGCACCCCCGCACCGCGCCTGGTCGGGGCTGAAGAAGTAAGACTCCTGCCGTCGGCGGGAGTTGAGAGATCGCATTGTTGCGAAACAGGGAAAAAGCGACAGGTAATCGGGTAAAATGAACACTTTAAACCCCCGCGAGGCGGCAACCTCCGGGGGCATGGCCGAACCTGAGAAAGCAGGTCCGACGTGACCGATCGTATATGCAGCGTGCTCAATTGCGGCAGGAAGCACCTAGCGCGCGGATGGTGCAACCACCATTACCGGCGCTGGCAGAAGCATGGCGATGTTCAAGCTGATACGCCCCCTCGGGGCTCCGGTAGCGACGAATCGCGCTTCCTTTCTCGCCTGGAGAGAGTGCCGGGTGGATGTTGGCTGTGGAGCGGGGCCACGATGTCCAACGGGTACGGAGTCATCCGTGTTGGCGGCCCAGGCGGTGGGCGCCTCACTCTTGCCCATGTCTGGTCCTACGAGCACTTCGTAGCCCCGGTGCCAGTCGGCTACGAGGTAGACCACACGTGCCACACGCGGGATGCATCGTGCGCGGGCGGCTTGGGATGCCCGCATCATCGCTGCGTCAATCCGGCGCACTTGGAGCCGGTGACGCATCGGAAGAATGCACTTCGAGGCGTCAATACCAAGCTCACTGACGAGGACGTTCAGGAAGCCTGGGGGCTCGTCTTGGCCGGTTCAACGATCAAGGATGCCGCTAGGCAGTTCGGCGTTCATCCGACCACCTTGGGCGCACGCTTCAGGCGTCTGAACTCGCCAGTACGGCGCTGAGACGACCTAACCATTCATCACAAGCCCCCGGCCTACGTCGGGGGCTTTCGTATCCCCAGGAGCGCCATGCCCGATACCCAGCGCCAGCCCGGCCTCGGCCGTGTCCAGCACCACGACCCGCGGAACTTGGCCTACGCCCACGGCGTCCTGCCCGCGTCCGCCATCAAGTCCGTTACCTGGGCTCGGCACACGCCGATCCTCGACCAGGGCCAGCTCGGCAGCTGCACGGGTAACGCGCTCACGGGTGCACTCGGTACCGACTCGTCCGGTCGGACTGCCGCCGCGCAGGTGACAGTGAAGGCTGACGGCAAGGGCGTGTTCTCCGCGGGCACGTATGCGCTCGACGAGTCCTTCGCCGTGAAGGCGTACGAGCTGAACACCCGGCTCGACGACATCGCCGGCCAGTACCCGCCGGACGACACCGGCTCCTCCGGTCCGGCGTGCGGGAAGAGCAGCCAGCAGCTCGGACTCGTCACCGGGTACACGCACGCGTTCACCTACGACGCGTTCCGCAGCGCTCTCCAGTCCGGCCCGGTCCTGATCGGGATCGACTGGTACAACAGCATGTTCGACCCGGCGGCGGACGGTCAGATCGTCGTCGACACCTCGTCCGGGCTGGCTGGCGGACACGAGCTGATGGTGCGCGAGTACGACGTCGCCAACGACATCGCGTGGGTGGACAACTCGTGGGGCGCCTCGTGGGGCGTGAACGGCCGCGGCTACTTCAAGGGTGCCGACCTGCGCGCGCTGCTCGCTGCCGGTGGTGATGTAACCGTGCTCGCCTTCGCCACCACGCCGACGCCGGTGCCGACCCCTCCTCCGTCGCCCACTCCTGCTCCGGATCCTCGCTTGGCTGAGGCGGCTGCTCTGGCACAGCAGCTGAACACTCTGATGCAGCCGTGGGCGTCCAACAACAAGGGGGGCAACTGACATGGCGCTCACCGACCTCACGGTCCTCGACCGATACAAGCGGGGCGGCTTCCCGCCCGGCTACCCGGCCGGCATGCGCACCTTCTACTCCCCGGTGGACGACGTGCACGGCGCGTTGATGGACCTCGTCCGCTCGGCCACCACCAGCCTGATCGTGGCCTGCTACGGCTTCGACGACGATGAGCTCGCGGACGTGCTCAAGGAGAAGCTGCTCGACGAGAACGTCGTCGTGCAGCTCACTCTCGACAGTTCGCAGGCTGCGGGTGCGCACGAGCGGGGGATCCTCGCTCGCGAGGCCTACCCGGCATCGTCCATCGCCATCGGCCGCTCGGAGCTGGGAGCGATTCAGCACCTCAAGCTGTGCATCGTCGACGGCCTGGACCGGATCGGCGGCAGCACCAACTGGTCCACGGGCGGCGAGTCGAAGCAGGACAACGAGATGACTGTGGTCAGGGACCCCCTGGTCGCCGCTGAGGCTCGCGCCCGGGTGGACGCCATCCATCAGCACATGCTTCAGGTCGCGGCCAGGAAGAAGGCCGTGGCGTGACCGCGTGGCGCTGGTACTGGCTGCTGTGGATGATGGTCGGCTTCGTCGTCCCGGAGACGATCGCCCTGATCCAGAACCCCAAGAACACGCTCAGCTATGCGGTGTGGGACTGGTTCGGGGTGAAGGAGGGCGTGCCGCTCTCGCACTGGACGGTCCTGCACGTCCTGCTGCTGGCCTTCATGGTCTGGCTGTTCGGCCATTTCGTTTTCGGTATCTGGCGCTAGGAGGCCGTGATGCTCAAGGGGATCGACGTCTCCTCGTACCAGTCCAGCAGCTACTCGACGACTGGCTTGTCTTTCGTCGGCATCAAGCTGACCGAGGGCCTGTCGTACGTCAACTCCAAGTGGGTGGCGCAGCGCGCGACGGCTCGGGCCGCCGGGCTGGTGACGATCTTCTATCACTACCCCCACGTGGCGAACAGCCCCGCGGCCGAGGCCGACTACTTCCTGTCTCAGATCAGCCTCGTCCCCGGTGACGTGCTCTGCCTGGACTGGGAGTGGTACGGGCAGACGGCCACCGACCAGCAGGCCCGCAACTACAAGGACGTGTGGCTCGCCCGGGTGAAGGCCAAGGCGCCCGGCCACAAGGTGGGCGTCTACTCCGACACGGGTAACTGGAAGAACGTCGACGCGAACTCGAACTGCGGCGACTACCTCTGGATCGCCGACTACACGACAGCCGGCCAGCCGCGCATTCAGCACCCGTGGACGTTCCACCAGTACACGGATTCACCCGTCGACCAGGACGTCGCCAACTTCGCCACGGCCGCGGACCTGCGGACGTGGGCCGGATCGGCCGGCGGTTCCGGTGGAGGTGGCAGCACCACGGGCGCCGAGATCTACCCGGGCGCGTCGAAGGCCCACTGGTACAGCACGGCGTACCCGGGCGATCCGATGACGACGAACACGATCGTCTGGCACAGCACGGAGACGACGGCGCTGCCGGATTACTCGGGCGGGTCGATCGCGCCGACGCTCACAGCGGTGCCGAACTGGTCGGCTCAACGGCTCGACTGGTACCAGCACTTCGGGTTCGATGAGTCGGCCCGAGCCCTCGTCCACGCTGCTGGTCAGATGGCCACGAACACCTTGAACGTCGCACAGGTCGAGATCGTCGGCACCTGCGACCCGACCACCCACGCCACGTGGGCGAAGGCCGGCACCCAGCACCTGTACATGCCGGAGCTCCCCGACTGGGCGATCCGCGACCTGCACGCGTTCGTTCAGTGGACCCACGACCAGCATGGCGTGCCGCTCACATCCGGGCTGACCTGGAAGCCCTACCCGGCCTCCTACGGCAACAACGGCGTCCGCATGACCAACACCCAGTGGTCCGCGTTCAAGGGCCACTGCGGCCACGAACACGTCCCGCAAAACGACCATGGGGATCCCGGGCAGTTCCCGATCTCGGCAATCCTCGCAGCTCAGCCCACCCCCACCCCGGCTCCTTCGGAGGAAGACATGCCCCAGTGGACTTCCGGCACTGTGGTGCCGGGCCCCCAGCCGACCGTTGCGCTCCCGCCGCACGGCAGCGCCTGGCAGACCGCGGGCAACCGCAAGCTGCACCTCGGCATGGACCAGATCCTTGCCACGCCGCCCAAGGCGACTGTCCGTGTCGCCATCCATGACGGCACCGCGTGGCGGCTCACCACGGTCAATCTGACCGCGGCGGGCGGCACCGTTGACGTTCCGATGACCGCGGCCGACCAGAAGGTCAGCATGCAGACGACCGACGCTGGCGTCGCCTACGCCATAGAGAGCTGGTGACCATCATGACGAAGGCCTACTGGCTCGACATGGCGGAGCGCGTCGGCGCGACCGCCGGCGAGGCTGCGCTCGGTCTTGCCATCACGGAGCTCGGCAGTCTGCCCGTGTGGTGGGCGGCGCTCCTCGTGCCCGTTCTGTCCGCGGCGAAGGGCTTCCTGGCCCGGTATGTGGGGAGCCCGTCCTCGGCGTCGCTGCTGCGGCGGCCGGCCGTATCCCCGGTGCCCGACCCGCCGGGCGCGGTGGAGTAGTGGGCGGCTTACCAGCCGCGCCATGTCCATGTACGACCCTGAGGGGTGACGGTGGCTGATGAGGTCTCCGCTGGAGAAGTGGACCGTCGCCTCGACGCGCACGAGCGCCACACCGACCGAACCCACGATGAACTTGCCAGCCGTATCACCAACCTCGCCAAGGACACCGTCCCGCTCGGTGAGTGGCAGCGAGCGGAGCGAGTTCGGGATGCGGAGATGGCCCGGATGAACCGCGAGCATGACGAGGACTTGGCGGAGTTGAAGGACAACGTCATCAAGCCCCTCGTTGGCCGCGTTGAGAAGCTGGAGGGGCGGCCCGGGGTGGCGTGGGGATGGGTTGTCGCGGGCGGCACGCTCCTCGTTGCCGTCTTGGGCGTGCTCATTCAGGCGTGGGCTGCGGCGAAGGGAGCTAAGTGACAGGGCACTCCGTCCCGCCGTCGGGGATACGGCGGCATCTGCCGACCAGCGCCAGGGCCGTCGTCGTGGTGCTGGTTTTCCTGGCCCTTGCCGGGATCGCGCTGGCGGTGAACACGCTCGAGGCGTCGAACCGGTCGTTGCAGCGTGGTCAGCAGGCCCAGGCCACGGTCATCTCGCAGCTGGCTTCCGGTCTGGACACCACTCGTCAGCAGTTGAAAGCGCACGGTGTGAAGCCGTCCGCGCCTGCAGCGTCCAGCATTGTCCGCGGAGTGCAGGGCGTGCCCGGGGTTCCGGGGCCGGCGGGGCCGTCCGGGAGTCCCGGGGTCGCGGGCAGTCCCGGGCCGTCGGGATCTCCGGGGACACCGGGCAGGAACGGTTCCAACGGCAGTAACGGTTCTCCAGGTGCCGCGGGATCGCCAGGCCCGGCCGGGCCGTCGGGCGCGCCAGGCGTCGGCGCAACGGGGCCGGCCGGCCAGGCCGGGGCCACCGGCCCGCAGGGACCGGCCGGACCGCAAGGCCCCCAGGGTGATACGGGTCCGCAGGGGCCGAAGGGCGACACAGGCGCGACCGGGCCGGCGCCGTCGGGCTGGACGTTCACGTACCCGCCTGGTGCCCTCGGCGTCACTTACAACTGCACCCCGGACAGCGACGGGTCCACCCACTACACGTGCACGCCTGCATCCGGGCCGGCGCCGCTGAAGAAGAACAGCCCGGCGAAGGGCGCGCTGTCCGTGACCGGCCTGCTCGCCACGGCCGCCTACCGGCGTCTCGACCCTGCCGGCCGCCGCGCCGACTGACCGCACACGAACGCGTCCCCGTTCCTTCCGCCACGCGGCGGGGGAGCGGGGACGCTTTTCGCGTTCGAACGTACGATGGAGCCGTGAGCAGCACCGCGCCTTCCGACAGACCTGTCCCGCCTCTGCCGACGTGCCCGCCGTCCCAGGTGGGTCCGTGCGCGGGGTGCGGGCATCCCACGCACCGGTACGGGGCGGGCGGGAATCCGCTCTGCGTGCTCTGCCGCGCCGAGGTGGAGGCCAAGCGGACAAAGTAGCGGCACCTCTGCCCGGATACGGGTCGGCCCCGCAGACGACAACGCGTCTGCGGGGCCTTCGTGCACCGTCCCGCGGTTCAGCGGTGAGTCTGGAACCAGATGATGACGATGCTCACTGCGCCACTCCCAAGACTGTATGCCGCGCCGCGAATCATCTGATCGTGGACTATCCGCTTGTTGCGTTTCGTCCAACGGCGAATCTGATCAGCGATTCGATGGACGGGACTGTCTTCGGGATCGGACTCCTTGTTATGGTGAATCACGGTGTATCTATCCTCTCTTTCAGCTGTGGGACGGATGGGACATCACGCAGGGAGCCCTCCCGACGATCTGGCCTAGGAAACCGCGCCGGGGATGGGCTCCTTCTGCTTGCTTGCAGTGTAGTGAGCCGCAGGGCCGTTTCGGACCCGGGGCGTGACACAACTACTACGCAGAGTTCCTTCATGACGGTGCGTCACCGGTCAGGGCGCCGTGAACCCGCGCAAGGCCACGGAACACGACGGAACGCCAGCGGAACCCTACGTTCACCTTAACCAAGTGATAGGCGTCACTCTTTCCGCATCGCGCGCGCCACAGTCTCAACTCTCCGCATAGCGGCGTCCATCCGCTGCGCTACCGTGCATGACGAGGCCCCCGCCTGCTTCCTTCAGGCGGGGGCCTCACTGTGGTCGAGCGCATCACTGATCGGTGGGCGGTCCGAGCCTGCGGAACAGGCGGTCCAGACCGTCATCGACGGCCTTTCCGGCGCGAAGCACCTCGGCGAGGCCGGCTTCCACGTCCACGACCTGATCCAGGTCACGCACCATGTCGTCGTGCTGGTCCTGCAGTTCCTCATCGGCCATGGTCGGTGTCCTCACTTCTCGTCGTCGCGGTCGGCGGGCGGCAGGCCGAGGAACCCACCGGCGGGCAGGTAGCCGCAGGAGCAATGCTCGCCCTCGCGGATGTAGCAGCTCTCGAAGTGGCCTGCGAAGACATCTCCTTCTGCGCGGTCGGCTTCGGCGCGGAGGGCAGCGGCCTTCTCCAGCCACATCCGCTCGTCGTCGGTGCGCGGTCCGGCATGGATCGGCGGGACGCGCTGCTCCAGCTCGGCGGCGCGGGCTCGGAGTTCGCTCGGAGTGCTCATGGTGTCCTCACTTCTCTTTCGGCTCGGGCGGGTTGAGGAGCGCGGTGCGGAACGCGTGATGGGTCTCCTCGTCGCGGATCTGGTAGCCCTGCACCTTTCCGGACCCTGGGCCGAGGGCGATGATGGGCGATTCCATGCCGCTGTCCCACCAGCCTTCGACGGCACCCCGGCGGACCGTTCGTGCGAAGGCGCTGGCGTGGCCGCGGAGGCTGCTGTCCTCGTTATCCCGCAACTCGTCGGCGCTCACCTTGCCGTTGAGCCTGGCGACGGCCTCCCGGAGGATGCGCTGAGCGCGGGGAGCGAGGGCGCTGTAGAAGAGGCGGGCTCGGTCGACGTTCCAGCCGGGGTCGTGGCGCAGTGAGGCGCGGTGTTTGTCGAGGAGTGCGAGCAGGTCGCGCTCGAGCTCGGGGGTCGGATCCTTCACGCTGACGGTGATCTCCACACGGGCTCCCGTTACATTAGACGCGCATAAAGCCGAGTAGACCGTACCGCCCCGACACCCCGTCAGGCAAGGTCTATCCGCGTTTAGTTAAACCGGTGCGGGGGTGATGTCCTGCTGGCCCGCGATAAGCTCACATATGGCTGGTGATCACCGGTAGAATTTGACCATGCCTCACACACACCCGATGGAGATCGCCTACCGCAACGGAGCCACCCGCGTCCCGGACGACCTGCGCGCGGAGATCGCCGAGATCACGAACGACTCCCGGTTCGAAGGCTGGCCCGAGTTCACCGACGCTGAGGGCGAGATCTGGGCCCTGACCGAAGAGACGCACGACGGTGACGCCGTCCTGCTCCCGTACGCGGGCGACATGGACCCCATGCTCCGCCGGGACGTAGAGCGCGAGTTCGGCCCCCTGAAGGCCTCGCGCCCGTGAGCACCGACAATCTGCCCGCCAGACCCGACGAACGCCCCCTGCTCCCCGCCGACTTCGACGAAGACCTCCGCGCCCGACTCGACGCCCTCGACGCCGCCGCCAGCAAACACGGCGACGATCAGCGGCCCGAGAACACCCAACGCTCCTACCGCGCCGACTGGAAGACCTGGGAAGCCTTCTGCAAGCAGCTCCAAGTCCCGCCCACCGCCGCCACCGTCGGCACCCTGTGCGGATTCGTCGACTACCTCTGGCACCGCGAGAAGCGCGCCTACGCCACCATCGACCGCAAGCTCGCCGGAGTCGTCGTCACCCTGCGGCTCCCGCCCTACAAGGTCCTCGTCGACCCGGAGGCGACGAAAGCGGCCCGCAAGCTCCTCAAGGACTACCGCCGTCAGGCCGAAGAGGCAGAGGAGCCCGCCCGCGGCCGCGGCAAAGCCCCCGCCATGCGGCTGGTCGACCTGCGGCTCATCGTGTCCAAGTGCGACACCGACATCTTCGGCCTCCGCGACCGCGCGATGATCCTGCTCGGGTTCGCCATTGCCGCGCGCCGCGCCGAACTCGCCGGGCTCCGCCTACGGAACATCCGCGACGACGACAACGGCCTCCTGGTCGACGTCCGCGTCTCCAAGACCGAACCCCGCACCGTCGCCGTCCCCTACGGCACCAACCCGGACACCTGCCCGGTGCGCGCCTGGAAGGCCTGGCGCGAGGCCGCACAGATCACCGACCCGGACCGGCACGCCTTCCGCCGCATCCACCACACCGGGTCCGTCCAACCGCAGGGCCTGAGCCCGCAGCGGGCCGGCGACCTCATCACCGCAGCCGGACTGCGCGCCGGATTCGAGGAGCTGTTCACCGGCCACTCCGTGCGCTCCGGAATGGCCACCGAGGCACGCCGGGCCGGGAAGGACCGCAAGGCCATCGCCGCGGTGACCGGGCACGCGGACGGCTCGAAGGTCCTGGACGGCTACATGCAGATCGTCGACCAGTGGGACGAGCAGGACAACGCACTGATTGGAATCGGCCTGTGACCACATCCCACGAGCGCGGCGCCCACGCCGTTCTAGACCGGATGCTCAGCACTGAGGAAACCGCTGCAGCGTTCGTCCGTACGCGCAAGCGCCTGGCGGCGGGCACCCACTTCAGCCCCGAATACGTTGCTGCCGCTGGGCAGATGCACCGCCTCGAACCTGGGAGCTGGCCTGTCCACCAGATCGCGGCCTTCCTTGATATTCACGCCGCGGTGGGTGTCGGCCGTGTCGCCCGGATCGAAGTCGAGGTCGGCACCATGCCGTTCCCCGACGCGGAGCGTGAGGCGAACGCGGCCGCGTTGGCCGACCTCCCGGAGCCGTTCACCGCAATCCTGGACATGGATCAGAGCGGTGCAGACGAGGATGGCGAGGTGGCTTGGTCCGCGCCCATCACCGTGGAGCGGTCGACGGGCGCAGCGTTCTTTGCGGGCTGCGGGAAGACGGAACCCCTGATAACGCCAGCCACTGTGCAAGCCTCCCGAATTCCCTTGGAGGTGGGCACCACCATGCCGAGCCGCACCCTGATGCACCTCGAGCAGGACGGTGGCGTGGCCCGCTGGGCGTACGGCAGTACTGACCTATACCTCTTGCTCAACCTGCGGCACCCGGCGCTCTGGCCGATCGACGCCGACGACTGACCCGTTCTCCGGCAATCCTTGGTAGCAGCCTCTGCCCGGCCGACTTCGCCCTGCTCACGGGCGGAGTCGGCCGGGCTTTTCCGTGTCCGCGTCCGCCCTGGCGGCCCTGCGGGGGCCTCTGAGGAGGATCGGAACGGCCAGTAGCGGCATACGAAGCCGCCTCCCCGGTGCGAAACCGCAGGACAGGCCGGTGCCCCTGTCCTGGGACCGGTGAGCCCGCCGAAAGGGTGACCCATACCCGAGCGCCGGGAGGCGTAGGCGATGACGAACCTTTCCCACCTGATCACCCCTGAGCACCTTGAGGCCGCCCTGATCGGCTACGGGATCGTCTCCAAGGTTGGGGGTGATCTGCTGCGGCTGCTGCGCCCGGGTACTGGCCGGCACCGGCGGCCGCGCCGCTAGTCGCCTGCCGGGAGGCCCTCCCGCAGGTGGGTGGGGAGGGCCTGACGGACAGCTGGGTCGGCGGTCCAGCCGTCCGCGGCCAGCTGGTCGGCGGTGACGATACAAGGACCACCGGTGTCGGTGTAGGCGAGGGCTCGGAACGTTTCCCCGCCGCGGGGCGGCTTGGCGGTGAGATGGACGGCCAGGACGGCGCGGGCCAGGTCCGCAGGCGTTGCGGTGGTGGTGGCCCGGCCGTACGCCTTGCAGATCCAGACGCGGCTGAACGGCTCGTGTAACTGGACTTCCCAGGTGAGGCGGACAGGATTGTCTTCGCAGGTCATACGGTGATCCTGCCCTGTACGTGCGCCCGGTGATGCCGATACCGGCGGGTCACTTCTCTGGGGGTGTGTCCCAGTATCCGGTGTGGGCGATGGCGTCCGCGGTCACCGGTGGGTTGCGCTGGGCGAGGAGCGGGTGGGTGGCGCAGATCTGCTGCACGATCATGTTGGGGTAGCCGGATGTGATGGGGTTTCCGCCCTGTCCGAGGATGAGGGTGTGGACGCCGTCCGCGGGTCGGATCCGGTAGGGCAGGTAGGCCTTGAGGGCGGCTGCGGTCAGCGGCTCGAGGGTGAACTGCTTGCCGACGGCCTCGAACTCGTAGTCGGGGGCGCGTACCTGGTAGGTGCCGTCGGGGAGGTCGTAGAGGTGGCGGATGTCGACGCGGGTGACCTCTGCGGGGCGCAGGCCTTCGAGGAGGAGGTAGGCGATGAGCCGGTCGCGGAGGTAGTGGCGGGCGTGGTCCTTGCCCCACATGCCGATGCAGGTGAGCAGGACGGCGCGTTCTTGGGGGGTGAGGCGGCGGGGTGGGTTGGCGTCGCGGTCGACGCCGGAGCGGAGCATGGTCAGGTCGGGGGTGAGCCGGATGGCGCCGCGGTCCTTGCAGGCTTCGTAGTACTGGGTGAGGGCGGTGATCCGGCGGTCGTGGGTCATGGCTGCGGCGGGGTGGTGTTCGGCGATGTGGGCGAGGGCGTCGGGTCCGTTGAAGAGGCGGCCGTCGAGCTGGTCGGTGAGGTAGCCGGCGCACCAGGCGGCGATGTCCTCGATGCCGGTGTCCCACGGGTTGACGGGGGGATGCTGGTTGGCGCACCAGGTGAGCCAGCGGGTGACCTCACGCTCGTACTCGATGCGGCTGGAGGAGCGCAGGGGTGCGGTGTCGAGCCAGTCGGTCAGGAGCGTGAGCGGGTCCATGGGCTCATTGTGCCCGCACCCCACACAAGATCAATACTTTACATAAAACCTCGGACCCACCACCCACTAGGGGATGTCGCGGGGGCGAGGGGGCGGGGGGATCCGGCGTGTACCACAACGGGCTGCCCGGGGGGTGGAGGCTCCCGAGGTTTTACTGAAAGATCAGATAGGGGGTGGGACGGGGGTCCGGAGTGGCTTTCTCGATCGTGCTGAGAGCACGCTACGGCTCGGGCGGGACCGTGTCAGAAGCGCTTCCCCCGCGGCGTGTCAGAACAGCTGGGAGGCCAGGCACCAGCAGCCGCGGGCCTCCTCCATCCGCGGGTGGTGCCGTATCCACATGTCGTGGCGGACCAGGTCCTTGTGGGCGCCCTTGGCCACGCAGTCCGGGCGGCTGCACTCGCTGCTCTCGTCGTGGTGGACGGTCAGGGTGCCCTCGCAGCGGAAGAAGCGGACCCGGCCGGGCTCGGCGGCCGCCCACCGCTCGTCATAGGAGGCGAGGTAGCTGTAGCAGTCGCCGCGCGTGTGGAAGGTGGCCGTGTTGTCGCCAAGGTCGGGACGGATCAGATTGGCGCCGGGGAAGGTGAAGTGCTTCTGCCGCTTACTGATGGGCTCCCGGCAACCGTGACAGACGCCGGGAAGGATCGCCATCTCCTTCTCCAGCTTCTCCGTGGCGCGCTGCATGATGCGCTCGGTGTGGACGTGCCGGCAGGGTGGAATCTCCTTGCACATCCTGCAAATCGGGTAGTGCTCGGGCAGGGTGTGCCAGTAGTAGTTGTTCGGGCCCTCGAGGTTCAGCGGCTTGGCTTTGGGGTCTTCCTCCGGGCGCAGGACGATGACGCGGGGCCGGCAGTACCAGGTGGCCGGGTCGGGCATGTTCTGCTTCACCCACGCCTGCCGGTACTTCTCGGGCCAGTTCGCCTGCTCCCGCTCGCGGACCTCGAGGACCCGGTAGGGACGGCGCTCCCACACCACGATCGTTCCGGGCGTGAGCTTGTCGGTGTACATGCTGCGGGCACTGACGCCACCGGGCAGTTCAGGCCGCCACTCATCGGGGTCGAACCGGAAATGCATGAGGACGATTCTCCCTGGTAACGAACGGGGCCTTCCCCGTGACGAGTTGGTCGATTACGCTTCGCTGTGCGTGTTGCGAGTGCTTGAGGCCACTACCCATTCAGGGCAGTGGCCTTCGTCATATGGACCGCCCGATCATCAGCCGCGCCGGGTGTCCAATTCGGTCAGCTCCTTGTTGATCTGGTTGTGCAGCTCGTCAGCCAGGTTGCGCTGCTGCGGGGTGGACATGGAGTCGTTCTCGATCTGGCGGGCGAGGGTGGAGGCGGCGGTGATGGCGCCCTGAATCTGCTCGGTGGTGCGGGTGACGCGAGCCATGACGTACTCCTTCAAGTTAGGCGGCGAGGTCGGTCTGAGTCTGCGTGAGCCGGACGCGAGGCCGATAGTCGGCGTCGTCCTTGTCGCGAGCCAGCTCGTAGAAGTACAGCGCCTGCGCGTCGTTGTCGGGCTGCGGCTCGGGCCGCTTGTAGGTGGTGGGCTCCGGGCGGGTGAGGACGTAGCCGATCCGGTGGAGCGTGTAGGCGGAGACGCCTTCGAGGGACAGCTTCCGTTCGGCTTGGCGGAGGCGGCACATGACGATCAGTTCGATGCCGCCGCCGTCGGTGGTGCGGATCTCGTGCAGCTCGACCGTGCGGACCGTGGTCTCGCCCTTCTCGTCCGTGTACGTGAGGGTCACGGCGTGCCGGTTGCCGAGGGCCTTGAACAGGTCGGTGAGCGTCCGGGTCTGGGTCTGGCGTGCGGTCAGCTTCATCGTGTCCCCCTTGGTGCGGTGTGGTTCCACCATAGAGGATTCAGCATTGCACTGCAATGCCTTTGCCGGTACTGTTGTGGGCGTTGGGGCGCCGCCCCGGCCCCGCGTCAGGCATGGCGCTGCAATGCCGAATGGAGGAAACTGGTGGCCAACGCCCCCACGCGCCCGCCCACCTACCGAGCCGGGCGGCGCCCGTCGAAAGGACCTCGCCGCGTGCCTGGCCCCATGCGAGACCGCCTGCTCACCGCCGCCCAGCACCTGGAGGACGCCGGCCACCCGGAATCCGCTGCCGACGTCCGCGCTGTCGCCGCCCCGGGCGGGTGGACGCTGCTGCGTGCCACGGCCGCCGAGTCGACGACTTCGCGCACCACGCTGACGCTGACCCTGGACAAGCCGTTGAAGGAGCAGCTGGTTGCTAAGGCTGCCGACTTCGACGTCACGCTCAGCTCGGTGGCCGAGGACGGGCTGCGCAAGGTGCTGGCTGGTGAGTGGATGCCGCCGAAGTTGGCACGGAAGAAGTCGGTGGTTCGCTCGGTGCTGAACCTGCGGCTCGACGACAGCCTGCGTCAGCAGATCGAGGCGCGGCAGAAGGAGCTGTCGGAGCAGGCCGGCTACCGGGTGACGCAGTCGTCCATCGCTGTGGCGTGGATGGCGGAGGAGCTGGGCATCGACGTGGTCACCGCGGACGCCGACCCGGCCGAGTAGGCCACCTGGGCGGGCCGGCCTGGGACGCCGACAACTCGGGCCGGGCACCGCCCCACATCACACTGCATAACCCCTTAGGAGAGACCTCACATGGCGAATGCCATTGAGGCCCCCGCCAGCACGACGGCGGAGGGCCCGACTCAGCACATCCAAAACCAGGCCGCACCCAGCGTTCACGAGCTGATGAGCCGCGTGATGCGGGACGTTCGCGACGTCGGGAAGAACGGTGAGAACAAGTCGCAGAACTACAAGTTCCGTGGCGTGGACGACGCCATCGGCGCCCTGGCGCAGCCGCTGCGTGACCACGGGGTGTTCATGACCCCGGAGGTCCTGGACTTTAAGACCGAGCTTCGTGGCCGTATGAACGCGGTGATGATGCGGGTGGCGTTCCACTTCTACGGTCCGGCCGGCGATCACGTCACCGCGATCACGATGGGTGAGGCGTCGGACGTGGCGGACAAGGCGTCGAACAAGGCGATGTCCGCGGCGCTGAAGTACGCGCTGATCCACACGTTCATGATTCCGGTGGATGCGAAGTCGCTGGACGACGGGGACCGTGACCACCCGGAGGGCCAGCGGTCTGCTGCGGACGCCTATATGGAGCGGCTGCGGAAGCCGATGGTGTGGAACAACGTGAATGCCCTGACTGCGATGCATGCGGAGGTCAAGGCGGACGGTCTGCTGGGCGAGACGGTGTACGGGCCGGACGGTGACACGACGCTGGAGACGCTGATCGTGGGCCGTGGGAAGCAGTTGCGGGCCGAGGCCGAGGAGCGGGAGGCCCGTAAGGCGGCGGAGGCCGGCGAGGTGGCCGCTCAGGTCGCCGCGGAGACCGGCGTGGCCCAGGACAGCCAGGGCGCCGCGGACGGCGTGGACCACCTCGCCCGGCTGCGTGGCCAGGCCGTGGACTGCTGGGACAAGCCGCTGTCGCTGGCGCAGATCGTCCTGGACGCGGAGAAGCACGGGGTCGCCGACATGGAGGTGCCGCTGAAGAACGGCGGCGCACTGATGTTCCGTGAATTGCTGAACGGCCGCATCACCGAACTGGACCAGGCCGCGCAGGGCAGCCAGGCCGCCTGAATCACCCGGGCCCGCCACGGCGCGGGCCCCTGGGAGGACTACCTCCCCTGAAGTCCCCGTCCCGGGGCACCCACCTCATCCATCCCGGCTGTCGCCGATCGGAGTTCCGTCATGCCCGAATTCGTCTACTGGCTGGCCGATAACCCGGTCCGCTGGCTGATCCCGGCCACCTTCCTCTCGTGCGTGGTTGGTATCCCGCTGATGTTGTGGTGGGAGCGTCGCCGCCCGTCGAAGCCCGTGCGTCAGCCGTACGTCGCGGAGGCGTGGCGGGGCCTGCCGGCTGTGGTGCAGGACGCGCACGACAGGGCGGTTCGGAATGCCGTCGCGGCCGCGGCGCTGCGGATCGTGCGTGATGAGGATGCCCGGGTGTCCCACCTGTACGTCCCCCCGTCGTCGGTGTCCGCCGACTGACTTCTTGGAGGTGAGACCGCTGTGGCGGCTCGCGTTGTGCCGGCCGCCGCGGTTCTCACTGCGGCGGTTGTTGTTTTCGCCCTTGTTCAGTCCCGTCGGTCCCGTCGCCTGCGTCGGGAGTTGGAGCGGGAGTTGGCGTCGCACCGGCTGATGGCCGGCTGTATGGCCCGGGATCTCGAGCAGTTCCGGCGCCGTCTGGATCTGGCGATGTCTCAGGAGCGTGTTGCTGCGGCTGCTGG
Source organism: Streptomyces sp. HUAS MG56 (assembly GCF_058673395.1). Classification (NCBI taxonomy): domain Bacteria; kingdom Bacillati; phylum Actinomycetota; class Actinomycetes; order Kitasatosporales; family Streptomycetaceae; genus Streptomyces; species Streptomyces sp. HUAS MG56. Next base: position 61,545 of record NZ_JBZWEN010000002.1, read on the forward strand.
CCGTGTGCTGGATCAGGCCCTTGCTCGCCACGATCACCGTACCCCGCCGACGGAGGGAGGCCCTCGATGATGGAGACCACGGAGAAGAGCAGTGCCCGGTTGCGCCGTGAGTGGGTGGAGCACCCGTACTTCCGGTACCGGCGGTGCGCGCCGGACCCGGACCAGCCGCTGCGGATGGTGGGTAACCCGGAGCTGCATGTGGGTGCTCACAACGGGCCGGACGCGTGGGCGCCGGAGGGGCAGCGGGAGCGTCGGGCCCGGGAGGAGCGGGCGATCGAGGTCTGCCTTACCTGTCCGGTGATGGTGCAGTGCGATGCGTATGCCTCGTCGGTGACGCCGGATGGGAAGTTGGCGGAGCCGGAGGGGGTGTGGGGTGGCCGGCGGTCGTTGGAGCGGCATCGGGCGCTGATCGCGGCCCGGCATGCGGTGGCGGCGGCGCCGGACACTCGGTTCCACACGGCGCAGAAGCAGGCGGTCCTGCGGGCGTTGGCCGTGTGTTGGGATCCGTTCGAGGTGGCGGCGGCCGCGGGGGTCGACGTGCGGACGGCGAACTGGCAGCGGTCCAGCTTGGTGCGCCTGTTGGGCCTGCCGAAGACCGTCACTCGGATGCGGGCCTTGGCGGTCGCCCGGGAGCGCGGGCTCCTCGAGGACGTCGCCCTGGTGCCGGATGACGGCACGGTGCCTGCGGTCCCGCCGCCGACGAAGCTCCCCACCCCGGCTGTTCCGGTGCAGTTGTCGTTCGATGACGCCCTCGCGCACACCGCCCCTGTCACGTCCCTGTTCCCTGCTCGCCCGATGGAGGCCGCAGCATGACCCAGATCCCTGCCACCGAGTCCCCTGTCCCTTCCGACCACGAGGACGATGCCGCGTTCGAGGCGATGCGTCGTGATGCGGTCCTGGGGGGCCGGGCGATGTCGTCGGGTGCGTTCCTGGCGGGGCTGATTGCGTCCGCGGAGCTGGAGACGGTGGCCCGCCCGGACAAGCTGGCCGTGGACCTGTTCCCTGACGCGGACCCGGCCACGGTCCAGGCGGTGTGGGATCGGGCGTTGGCAGTGGGATTCCATGCGGGCCGATTGTCGGCGGCGCCGCGCCTGTTCCGGGACCAGATGGAGCGGGTGTCGGGCTTGTTCGAGCAGGCGGGGTTCCATGCGATGGCGGGTCTGGTGCGCCGGTCGCGGGCGTTGGTGGCGCCGGAGGTGGATGGGCTGGCGGCCGATTCGGAGATAGGCCGGGAGCACTGACGGTCCGTCATGGTTTGTGTGATTAGCGGCTGGTGCGACACGAAGGGGAAGGGGCCGGGACAGATGAGGCGTTCAACGGCTAGTCTGGTAGGTGCGTCAGACGTGGAGTCAGTTGCGAGGCTCCGTGGAGGACGCGCACAAAAGTCAGAAGCCCCCGCTGCCACCTTGGTGGCGGTCCCGGTTTGCGAAGCCGGAACGCGAGGGCTGACGACACCACACCGTTTCCACACGTATGAAGGTGCCGACATGGCCAAGAGTACCCGGGGCGTTCCCCGATCAGACAGTGCGACCTACAACTCCGCCGTGAAGATCACACCGGCGTCGAGTGATTCGGCCACTGTCCCTCCGATCTCGTTCAACGCATGAGCGCCGCTGGCGCGGTGCGCGCCATCCACGCTGTTCCCGCTGGTCCTCGCACGAAGGGCAAGGGAGGCGGCGGCCGGGACAGCTATGACGCCATCGTCGCCGCCCTGTACCAAGACCAGCGGATCGCAAGAGAAGCGCGTGAGGTCGCGCTCCTCCTCGCCTGGCTTATCGCCCGCGATCCCAACCCCTTCAACGCGGGGGTCTGGCAGCGAGCCGAAGCCATCCTCGGGACCCATCAATATGGCGGCAAGACGCAGTCCGTCGCTGGTCTCCTGGTCGCCTCCGACATCCCGCGCTACGAGGACGACCGGTCCATTCCGGAGTGGCACGACCAGACCTGTGACGCTCCGATGATCCGCCGGTCCGGGAAGTGCGGCCAGCCAGCACGCGACCACTCCTACACCGTTGACTCGGTGACGGGGTGGCGCACGCCGGTCTGGTACTGCCGTCGCCACGAGGGATTCGGCGAGGGCTGCGACCGCGCTCTGAGGGGTGCTCCGGAGCCGATCCCGAATCGGGGCGGCCTTCTTCCTGCCTACTTCCGACTCAAGAGCGGGCTGGCCGGCTGGGAGGAGAACTACCGATGGGCCTACCACCAGAAGAACCCGTTCGCCTACAAGGTGTGGGCTCCGCCGTCGTATGGCGTCGACGCGCGCCTTTGGCCCACGCCAGGTGAGGGCGCCGAGCCCAGTCTTCCGGCTATTCCGCAGCTTCAACTGGTCGCCGTCGACGGCGAGCTGGTTGACGGACAGACCCCACCCACTGAGGGAGATCAGATGAGTTAGCGCTTCCCGGCGGGAGGTCCGTGAGCCCCTTGGCGGGGGCTTCATCCTCTACCGCCTGGCCGCTGGTGTTGGCGCACCGTGCGCGGCCTCGTGCAACTGCTCGGTTTGGCGACCGAGCTAAGGCCCGAACTCTCTGACCGGTTTGGCGACCAGGCCGGAGAAGTCGAGCGAGTCAGGTTCCGGAGAGAACCACCTACACCACCGAGCGGGCTTTTTCATGTCCGCAGGACGGCAGGTACATAGTGCAGTACGCACACCCCTCTTGTCAGCTTGGCAATCCGGTCGCTGGCGATTCGCGGCTTATCTCCCCCCGCACGGGCGATCTCGAAATCGAACGCACTAGCGATTACAGTGCAGGTCAGACCGGTCTCGTACGCGGCGCCTGCCAGGAGGTGGCCCACACCAAGTCGCGTCGGACCGGCCCGCGGCGGTGGCGTCGCGCGGTGGGATGGCTGATCGCAGCCGGCCTGCACCCCCGCGCGAACGCCACCACGCTGCGCATCGCCGAAGACCTCGCCGACCGCATGGACTACTCGACGGGGCACGCCCGGTACTGCCTGGACGAGATGGCCGCCCGCCTCGACGTGTCCCGGGCCACCGTGAAGCGGCACATCGGCTACCTCCGGGAGCTGGGCGCCCTCGCCTGGGTCCAGCACGGCACCCGAGTCAACATCCGCCGTGTGATGGGGCTCAAGGGCTACGCCGCGACCGCCACCGTGTACGCCGCAGTCATCCCGGCCGCCTACGACCACGCCATGGGCCACACGATCGTCGGCTCGGGCTACACGGCCCGGATCGTCATCGACCAGCGCGGCCAGGCGCCGGTTCAAAACCCGGTTTTGAAGCAGCCCCTGCTCCCGGCCCAGTCCCGGAATCCTGTGGATAACCCGCCTGTGGACAACCCCGCTTCGGAGGGCCTTGAGCCCCCTTCCCTTACCTGGGTAAAGGAAGAGGGAAAGGTTCAGATGGTGGGGGGTAGTAACTACACCTCGCAGGCTCGGCCGCCGAAGACGCGAATCCCCCACCAGAGCAGCTACATCAACGGCCGGCGCCGTACCGCGGCCGATGTCCAGAAGGCTGGCAAGACGACCCGGCTGGTGCGCGCCCTGGTGCCGTGGACCCAGTCGGTGCCGCTGCGGCCCCTGGAGTTCGTCCTCCGCCCGTGGACCGACCAGGGCCAGGACGCCTACCAGATCGCCGCCGACCTCAACGGCATGTGCCTCGGTCTCCGCTGGAAGCCGAAGAACCCCATCGCGTTCATCCGCGCCCGCCTCACCGCCGACGCCCAGCAGCGGCAGGAGATGCAGGCCGCGCAGGAAGCCGCCGCCCGCTGGGAGCAGGAGAACCCGATCGAGGGCGCCTTCACCGCCAGCACCAGCCAGCAGCTCGACGTCATGGCCGCCCTTCGGCAGGGCCAGCAGCGTCTGCAGGCGACCAGCCGGGCCCGCGGCTGGGACGACCTGTCCGGCGCCACCGACACCAGCGAGTGGGACGCCGAAGCCGACATCCTCGCCTTCCTCAACGGGAGCCCCTCATGACCGACACCCAGCCTTCCGGGATCGACCTCGCCCGCTCTGCGCTACTCGCCGCCCGCGCGGCCGCGAAGACCCGGCCCGTCCAGCCGCCAAAGAAGACCCGCACCACCCGCCGGTCCAGCGACCGTCGCGCCGGCGACCCCATGGGGCTCGGCCTGGCCATCGACCGGATGATGACCGAACGCGGCTGGGAGCCCCCGGAGGAGGGCGGCAGCATCATCGACCAGTGGCCCACCATCGCCCCGGAACTCGCCGACAAGGTCGCCGCGGTCCACTTCGAGCACGACACCGGCATCCTGCACCTGCACCCGATGGTCCCGGCCTACGGCACCCACCTTCGCTGGCACCAGGCGGAGATCCTCGCCCGTATTCAGGAGAAAACCGGCAGTCGCGCGATCCGGCAGCTGCGCATCCTCGGCCCCGGTGAAGTCCCGAAGACCGGTCCCGCCCCGGAGCCGCAGAGCGAACCGCGCCCCGCGGCCGAGGCGCCGGTGAAGACCCGGGAGACCGCCTCGGCCGGCTACCAGCAAGCCCGCGCCCTGGTCCTCGAGCACCGGCCCGAACCCCGTCACACCGACCCGTACCTTGCCGCCGCCCTCGAGCGGCAGGAAGCCGCACTCCGCGCCAACCGACAGCCTGAGCCGGTGGAGGAACCAGACCAGCTCACCGCGCGGAAGGTCGACCGCAGCGAGGCCGTGCGCCGAGCCGCCCTCACACGCAAGCGGCAGGAGCAGGCAGGCCTCACCGAACCCCGCCGTGCCTTCGACGTCGCCTAGGGAGGACGTGGTGGCTCTCGCACTTATCGGTCTGACCGGCAGCCGCCGATGGACCGACCGCCAATACCTCGAGGACACCCTCGTACAGGTGTGGCACGACGCCCTCGCAGTCGGCTACACGGGCATCGAGCTGATGCACGGCTGCGCGGAAGGTGCCGACACCATCGGCCACGAGTGGGCTTTCCGTACCGGCTTCCTGATCCGGGAGCGTCCAGCCGACTGGGAAGGACCGTGCGGCCCGGAGTGCCAACTGGGGCACCGGCGCCGGAACCGGCGCGGCACCGAGTACTGCCCGCTGGCTGGGCACCGGCGTAACCAGCAGATGGTCGACGAGCAGCCGGTGCTGTTCGTGGCCGCACAGTGTCAGGGCAGCACTGGGACCGCGGACTGCATGCGCCGGGCCAAAGCCGCCGGAATCCCGGTGCACCGGATCACCGCCTGAGCGGAGGGAACGGATCTCCAGTTGTGGTGCACGGTGGTCGCGATCACTGCACGAGGAGGCCGCGCATGCCCCAACCCACCACCCACCGGTACCCCGACGCCTGGCACAACGCTGAGGACGCGCAGGAACAGGCGTGGCTGGACGACTGGATCCGCGGTCGCATCTGCGCCGTCACCCTCGACGTCTGCCCCGCCCGGCAGCCGGCGGCCGCCGAGCCTGCCCTCACTACCGCCAGGAGCTGCTGATGCCCGCCACCACCAAGCCGCGTATCGACTACCCGCGGCCCCGGGTCGTCCACGACCACGCCGTGCTGTTCCAGGAGGCGGCGTACGACGACGGCCGGGCCTACGGGGAGCCGGGCGACGAGGAAGACGAGGAGCCCGAGGGCTGATCCGTTTTACGGCCGTAAAACACCGCCCGGCCCCCGACCTCCGACAGGCGGCGTCCTGCAGACCCGGCCGTCTCGTTTTACGGCCGTAAAACTCCACCAGCCGCGCACGTCTCTCCGAACCCCCTCTGACCATCTGAGAGGATGCTCCCCGTCCGAAGTACCGGAACCTCGGGAAGTAATCGGAGAACCGAATGCCCTACATCACCGTGCTCTTGAACCAGAAGGGCGGGGTCGGCAAGTCGACCATCACGGTCAACCTAGCCGCCGTCTACGCAGAGATCCTCGGCGGAGGCCAGTCCGTAGCGGTCGTCTCAATAGACCCACAGGGCACCAGCATCGAATGGGCCGACAAGGTCGAACAAGCGGGGCGAGACGTCCCCTTCCGCGTAGTCGACGCCAGCGACAACATCGACAACCTCCGGCGCCTACGCCGCGCCAAAGCCGACATCATCATCGTCGACACCCCCGGCTTCATGCCCCTCAAAGGCAAGCTGTCCGACGAGTCCATCGACCCGCTCGGTGACGGCACCGTCGGCGACTCACTGCGCGCCATCCTCGACATCGCCGACGACGTCATCGTCCCCGTCGAAGCCGAAGGAGCCGGCTTCACCCCCACCAAGACGACCATCCAACGGGTCCTACTCCCACGACAGATCCCCTACGGCGTCCTCATCAGTAACTGGGATCCCCGCGACACCAAGGCCGACCTTGAGAAGACCCAGAACATGGTGAAGAAGGTCGGGTGGGAGCTGTACAACACCACCATCCGTCACTACAAGCCACACGCCCGCGGCATCACCAGCGGCCGGTTCTGCACTCAGTACGAGCCCAACCGCATCGCCGCCAACGCCAAGCAGGACTTCATGGCGCTGGCCCTCGAGCACCAGCTCCGCCGCCAGAAGTACGCGGGGGCCCAGTAGATGGCACGCGACGACTTCGACGACTTTTTCGGCGACGACGACACTGCCCTCACGGACACCCGAGCAGACGGACGCCTCTACCGGGTCCCGATCAACCGGCTTGCTCCGAACCTGGTCAACCCGCGGCAGGACTTCGGCACCGAGGACGATCTGATCGACTTCGGGAAGAGTCTGCAGCGTCGGCAGAACCAGCCGTGCCCGGTCGTGAGCCGCAGCGCTTACCTGAAGCTGTGGCCCGACCACGCCAGCCGTATCAAGGACGTCGACTACGTCCTCGTCAGCGGTGAACGCCGCTACCGCGGTGCGAAGGCCGTAGGCCTCCCGGCCCTGGACTGCGTCGCCAATGACGACTTCGCCAAGGACCGTAAGACGTTCATGGAGGCCGTGGTCTCCGAGAACGTCGACCGGCAGAACTTCGACCCCATCGAAGAGGCCTACGCCGTGCAGGCCCTGGTCGCCGAGTTCGGCTCCAACCGGGCCGTCGCCCAGCACTTCGACCGGGTCGACGGCTGGGTGACCCAGCGGATACTCCTCACCAACCTGGCACGTGAGGTCCAGGATCTGGTGCGGGGCAAGACGATTCCGCTCGAGGCGGCCCGGCAGCTGGGCAAGCTCGCCCGGGACAAGGAGTGGACGGCCCGCGACCAACTGGCGTGGTGGGAGGACGAGCAGGACCGTCGTGCGGCTGCGGCTGCAGCACGGGCAGCAGCCCGGAAGGCGGCGCGAAAGCCTCCCGAGGCGCCGACGCCGGAGCCGGCTCGACTGGCTGCTTCGGAGCCACGCCGGCCGGTGGCTCAGGACCCTCCGAGTTTTACGGCCGTAAAACACGACCCGGCTCCCGAGCCCAAGCCGGAGCCGCCCGTCGTTCCGTCGACGGTGCAGGCGGTTCAAGGCAAGGTTCCGAATGACTCCGCGCCTTCCCAGGGCGAGGAGCCACAGGCGGACGCCATCCCCGAGCCCCGTGCAGCCCTGGGCGAGCCGGCCGAGCTGACGTCGTTGAAGCGGTTCCCCTACGACAACGGCACGGAGGCGGGGATGCTCCTGCTGCACAAGATGCCGCCGGAGGACCGCGCCACGGTGTACGAGATGCTGGGCAAGGACCCGGAGACGCAGGCAGCCTGCTGCCGTTGACGCTGTACCAGTGGGCCTCGCTCCCTGTCTTCGGGCAGGTGGGCGGGGCCCTTTTTCGTGTGCCCGGACCGGACCATTGAACATTGGTCAGTATGTGGTGGCTTGCCGGGGTTTCCGATCACCCGTTCGAGTGATCGCATGCCGAGGGTCTTCCCCCTGCATATATCCGCTTGATCTGGTGGAGGGGCTGGCCCCCCACGGGATGGGTGGCCGGCCGCCAGGCCGCTGCGGGGGCCTGCGTGGTTCGCAGCCCACCGGGCTACCGGCTGCGGCCCATGGCGGCCAGGCCACCACCCACACGCACGGGCGCCGCGCGCCGCAGCGGACAGCCGGTTCACAGGTCAGGGAAGACGTCTATCCCCGTGACGAGTTCCACGGCTAGACTCGCGTCAACTGACGGGCACGCCCACCGGGCACCGTGAGGTCTCGAAGCCCCTGCACCACCCCCGGGTCGTTGTCGGCAACACCGCCCCAATGGAGCAGGGGCTGACCCATACCACCCCAACAGCATTACCAGCGGTAGCAGTTCAAGCCACCTGCGTAACCAGATCCGGTCACGGCAGCGTTAAAACCGACCCTGGTATCCACCACTGACAAGAATCAGTGCCACAGTGACAACCCCAGCGTGTGGACTGGCAGCCGCACACCGGGGGGACGGCCAGCCCCGACCAGTCGGCCGTGTTTCGAGGACCCTTTCTGCCGGAGGATCGGAGCCGGACCATGTCCGCAGCAGAGCCGGCCGACCCCGCACCGCCCGAGATGAACACGAGCGGGCCCGGGGCCGTAATCGATATCACCAAGCGCCGCCGCGGTGGCGCGCTTCAGGCGGCCCAGGGACGGTGGACGATGGCGACACCACCCGGGGCCGCCCCCGACGACGCCGGACGGACGGCGCTCGAGCGGTTCGCCGAGGACATCGAGATCTCCCTCAACGAGATCCACCAGAGCCTCACCGACGAGGACACCGCAGCCGTGTTCGTCCGGACCCTTCAGATCTGCGCGCGGGCGCTTGAGGGTTCGCGCGCGACCGGGCTGATCGACCAGGCTCAGCTAGAGGAGTTGCTGGCGGTCATACACGGTATGGAGCAGGCTCCGCGGCTGCTGGCCTGAACAAGTTGTCTGCATATGCCGGGGGTTCTTGTCGTTTGCTCGGTCCGGCTCGGTCAATCTTCACACACAGACAGTTGATCGTTTCTTACAGCCCGTTCACCGGGGGCCACTTGCGTGCCATCATGGGGCGTCCGGATTCACCCGGAGTGACATCATCCGGCCTCCGGCGCGCGCCCCTGCACGATGAGTGAGGACGTCCCGCGCCCAGGGGCCGCCTAGGGGACGGGGACACGCCCATGGGCAACACGGACGACACCGACGGCGATGGCGCAGCAGCCCGCCTCCACCACCTCCAGCAGTACTACCGCGAACACCCCGTCACAGGCCCCGCCGAAGGGCATCGCACGACCGTCCACTCGGGAGCCCCGCTCAGCCTCGCCACCCTCGACCACGTCACCGCCTCCGTCCGCGAGGTGGCCGAGCACACGTACGCCGTGAATCCCGGCGCCGGCCCGATCCCCGAGTCGGTCGCCGCGGTGTACGACTGGTGCCACGCGCATACCGAGCACGCCCCCGAGACCGTGCGGGAGCGAGGGGAGGTGATCGAGTTCCGGCAGTTTCTCGAGCACGCCATCCGGGCCGGTGACCACGCCGTCGTCCGCAAGCAGCGCTGCCCGAAGTGCCGTACGTGGGGGCTGATGTGGCAGCAGCAGATGCAGCGCGCGGTGTGCACCAACACCGACTGTGTCGACCGGGACGGCTTCTCCCGGACGTTCGACCTGGCGCGGCTGGCATACGAGCACGTGGCGGCTCGTAAAAATCTTCGTCAGGCGAGTGCAACCTGATGCGTCACGCGAGAGTCGTACATATCATCACCTACAACTGAACACACTTTCACCACAAGTGGACCACTAGTGATCCACCCCGTCTCGGCCGCCGGAGCTGCGAACGATGGCCGCCGATCTGGGAGGCCAGCGTTGGCCGCAAGTCTCATCAGCCCGATCGTTCCGTTCAACGAGATCAGTCTCGGTGACGCGTCCGCACTCTTCGCGGAGACCGATCACCCCATCGCTGTGCGCACTCTCCAGCGTCAGTGCAAGGCGCGTGGCGTGCCCCTCACCCGGCACGGCCGCGCCGACCACGCTTCGTGGACGGATCTCCTGAAGGTCCACGCCGCCTGGGTCGACGGGCGGCCCTGACCGCCGGCATGTAGGCCCCACCGCCTCTTAGGGAGCAGGCGGGCGGGGCCCTTTTTCATGCCCGGCCCCGCAGAAGCATTGCAATGCAATGCGTTCAGGGGTACGGTGGAACACAGATAAGGCAACAGCCCCCTCACCAGGGCTAGTTCCACCTCCCATCCCATCCTGGAGCCACCGTGGCCGTGATGACGCATGCCTCCGCACGCCCGGAAGTCGACTACAACGCCCTCCCCGCCACGGTCCAGAACGCCTTCACCCAGCTCATGGAGCAGGCCGACGAAGCCGGCACCACCCAGCACTTCCTGGAGGTCATGGCCGAGGCAGCCAAGACCATCGGCATGCCCCTCCCGGCCAGCAACGACATCCGCCGCTGCGGCTGCTCCTGCGTCTGCGGCTGCATCTTCGACGCCGAGGACCCCGACGCCCACGTCATCGAGTGGACCGGCGGCTTCAACCTCGGCCGCGTCCAGTGCCCGACCTGCGCCGACCGGCACCGCGAAACCGCCTGACCCACCACAGCCTCCCGGGCCCCGCATGACGACCGCACTGCGTGGCCCGGGTGTTCAACCCCAGGGGAGAACTCGATGCGCAACCCCATCAGCACCCTCCAGGACGCGGCCGCCGTCATCAACACCGACGGCCTCTACCGCGGCGGCCTCTGCTGGCGAGGCGATCTCGATCACCTCACCATCGCCGCCCACATCTACGCCCGCGCCGAGTGGGGCCTGCCCGACGAGTTCTTCACCGACCCGGATGCGGCCCTGCGCCTCATCCAGTGCAGCGCCGGGACCATGGCCGCGATCCGCGCTCTCTCCGACTCCCTCTACACCACGGCGCCGGAGGTGGAGATCGTCCCGGGCCTGTACGTCGCGGACCACATCCGGCACGTCACCAAGTGGGCCGCCGACACGACCACCACCAGCGAGGTCATCGGCCGGCTCCTGTCCGCCGCCAATGCCCTCGCCATCCAGACCTCCATCGCCCCCGCCGCCTGAAAGGGCCACCGCCATGAGCCTCATGACCTTCGACCTCGTCAGCGGCGCATTCGCCGGAGACCCCAACCACAGCCTCGGCCGCGCCGACGCCTACGACGACGCCCGAACCCTCACCGTCGACGAACTGGTCGTCACCGCAGGCACGTACGCCGACTTCCACCCCAGCCTCGCGTACGCCACCGGCTACATGGACCGCGTTATCGAGATGCGCCTCGAACTGGACGCGGTCTCGGCCGCCGAAGTCGAACTGGCGTGGGCCGACAAGAAGCCGTCGGCCGAGCACTGACCTGACGGCATCGCCCTCTTCACCCTCACCCCCCACCCCTCAACGGAGCACCACCCAGACCCAGCCTGAACGGAGGCCGACCATGGCCACCACCCGCACCGCCAAGAAGACCACCCCGCCCCAGCGCGACACCGCCAAGAAGACGGCACCGGCACCCAGCAAGGCACCCGCGAAGAAGGCCCCGGCCCGCAAGCCGGCCGCTAAGAAGACCGCGGCATCCCTGGCCAAGCGGCAACGCGACTGGATGACCGACGCCCAGGGCTACGCCGTCCTCGCCGCCCGCATCGCCGGCATCAACACCACCCGCATCCAGGACTGGGTCGACCACCACGACGGCACCGTCACCCGAGCCCTCGACGACGGCACCCTCCACTACACGGTCTCCACCCGCACCCTGCGCTGGCAGGCCACCTGCCGCATGGGCGCCATCCACGAGTACCGGATCGACGACCCCTCCATGGCCGCCATGGCCCGGGTCCGGGCCGCCACCTGCCCCCTGCTCCACGCCGACCTGTCCACGATCAAGGGGCTCACCGACGAAGAGCTGACCGAGCTCGGCATCCACACCGGGATCACCTTCGACAAGCAGATACCCGGCGAGGACCCGATCACGGAGACCGTACCGATTCCCCTCCCGGGCCGCGAGCGTGCCCTCGGTGACGCCCTCACCCACGCCACCAGCGCGACCGACGACACCCAGCCCATCCCGGTCCTCCCCGCCCGCGCCGACGACGAAGAAGCGAAGGAGCACCCCGAGCCGTGACCGACCACGACGCCGCCTACGTCGCTGAACTCGTTGCCCAGCTCGACAAGGTCAGCCAGTTCCGGATCCCCTGCCCCGGTCACCCCTACGGGCACTTCGCAGACCTCTTCGTCGAACGACGCCGAGACGGAGACAAGTGGGCCATCCTCCGCGACGGCGAGGCCTGGACCGGCGAGAAGTGGGACCACCGCACCAACCTCCACCGCCACGAGATCTATCAGTGGTCTCGTGAGGCAGCCCTTGCCGAGGCCGAACGCATCGCCCCGCTCGACGTCGAGTTGTGGCGTCTCAAGGTCGCCACCATCCGCGCGGAACGGGACCTCGAGGAGAACGGCGATGGCTGACTCCCCGAAGCAGTGCCTGGCTAAGGCCGAAGACGAGCTGAAAGCACTGCGCCAGCGGGTCGCTCTCGTCGTCGGCTGGATCCACGACCCGGCGGTCGACCGTGACGCCCGCATCGCCCTCGCACAACGCCTCGGACTCCCCGAACCCGCCAGCCCGAAGGGAGCAGCAGCCGATGCCAGCTAAGGGACAACGAATGTCCGCAGAGCAGCGACGCAAGATCGGCGATGCCCAGACCTTCCAGGAGATGCCAGCCGAGAAGCACTGCCCCCGCTGTAACGAGACCAAGTCGGCCGACCAGTTCCGGCTCCGCAAGCCCAGGTCTTTCGTCCTCTGCTCGTACTGCATTCCCTGCGAGCGTGCTAAGGCCAAGGACGCTTGGCAGGCTGTCAAACAGGCCAAGGGACCGAAGCCGACCGCCGACCAGAGGTTCAAAGACAAGGTCACGAAGGACGAGTCCGGCTGCTGGCTGTTCACCGGCGCCACGAAGTCCAACGGCTACGGCGTCTTGGTAGACGAGGCAGGAAGCCGCGTCTACGCACACCGGTGGAGCTACGAGCACCACGTCGGCCCCATACCCGAAGGCCTTCAGATCGACCACCTGTGCCGCGTACGGAACTGCGTCAACCCGACCCACCTTGAACCCGTCACAGCCAAGGTCAATACCCACCGCTCCCACAGGTGGCCTAACAGGGAAAAGCGGTCAGAGCGTCTCTTGACGTGGCTGGTCGAGCATCCTGACTCCACCAACGCGGACGTTGCCCGCATGCTCAACACAACCCTCAACGCTGCCTACGGGTTGCTCAGCCGTCTTGTGCGCGAAGGTCACGTCGTCTCCCGGTACACCCCGGAACGCCGGCGCCTGTACAGCCTTGCACCTGCCGGAGCCGGCCGATGAACGGCTACCTCCGGTCCTGCCACGGCAAAACCCGCTTCACCAGTAGACGAACAGCCCGACGCCGGGCCAAGCAGATACGCGGCGAAGGCGGACCCCGCTTCCACACCTACCGCTGCAAGTGGTGCCTCGGCGTCCACGTCGGGCACTTGCCCGGCTTCGCCACCTACCTCCGAACCGGGCCTCACGGCCCCATACCTGTCCAGGAGTACTCCGCATGAGCATCACCGCCCCCGCCGCCCTACCGGCGTACGAGTGGGAGGACGCGCCCCGGCTCACCGTCGCCGTACACGGCCTCCCGGGACCGCAGGGCAGCAAGTCCCCTGTGGGGTGGGGACGTAGCCGCAAGACCGGCAAGGCCATCCCTCTCATGCGGGAGTCCTCCAAGAAGGTCAAGCCGTGGCGGGAGAAGGTCTCCGAGGCGATCACCGCAGCGATCCTCCGCGGCGACGCCCAGGCCCTCGCCGGCCCCGTCCGAGCCGACGTCACCTTCACCCTTCCCAAGCCCGGCAACGCCCCCAAGCGCCGCCGCACCTACCCGGCCGTCAGCCCGGACATCGACAAGCTCGAACGCTCGACTTACGACGCCATCAGCACTGCCAAGGCCTGGGAGGACGACGGCCGAGTCATCGAGTCCCACAGTCGCAAGGTCTACCCCGGCGAGCACCCCGAAGCCCTCTCCGAGCCCGGCGCCATCATCCGCCTCTACACCCTCACCGGAGCCACCCGATGACCACTGCAACCGGCCGCGCTTCGACACGGGCCGCGAACACCGAGGACTGGCGGGCGTACGCCGCGTGCGCGACCGTCGACCCCGACCTGCACTTCCCGATCCCGCACACGAACGGCTGGAAGAAGCAGACGAAGGCCGCGAAGGCTGTTTGCGCGGGGTGCCCAGCCGCGCGTGCCTGTTTGAACTGGGCGTTGGAGACGCGGGAGCGCGCCGGGATCTGGGGCGGCATGTCCGAGCAGGAGCGCCGGGCCCTGCTGCGGATGCGGCAGTCGCACACGGAGCGGTGCCTGGATCGGCAGGTGTGGATCGAGAAGCAGGTGGCGGCTGGTATGCCGCAGCGGGAGATCGCACGCCGTCTGGGTGTGGAGCGGGTGACGTTGTGCCGTGCCCTGGCCCGGTTCGAGGCGGAGCGGGTGGCCGCGGGGGAGGTGCGGACGGTATGAGCAGCCTGACCGCGCAGCAGCGCGGTGACCTTGCCGAGCAGATGCTGCCCGTGGCCGCCCATCTGGCGGTCCTCGTCCACGGTGACGGGGGCCCCGAGGACGTCGCCGGCGTCCTGGCGGGCCTCGACGGCAAGCAGAAGGACGCCCTGCTGGTAGTCCTGGCCGGCCTCGTCGACCCGGAGCAGCCGGTGGGAAAAGCACTGGGCTGGCTCGACTTCAACGAGCACGGCAGCCTGACGGTGCCGTCGTGGTCCGAGCAGCGTTCGGTACGCGACCTCGCCCCCGAACCCGCCGACGGCCTGGATGACGACTACGTGGACCAGGTCGCCGTCACCAAGTTCGTCCGCGGCTTCCGCGTCGACAGCCTCACCGATGCCGAGTTCCTGGCCGCGGTACAGCAGTGCGTCGTCCAGGGGATGACGCTGTCGGATGTTGACGTGCTGAGGAAGTGGCCGCGCCGCACGGCCGAGAACTGGGTGAACCGGCTGAGGAAGCAGTACCAGCGCAGCGGCCGAGCCTTCCCGTCCCTGGCCAAGCCGACCATGAAGCAGTTCACCGAGGCCGACATCGTTGCGATCCGGGGGCGGTCGGCCGAGGGGGCTACCGACCTTGAGCTGGCGATGTCGTTCGACACGAACCGGGAGACGGTCCGGGCGATCTGCCGTGGGCAGCGGTACACGCAGTACGGGGGCCCGATCCGGGAGAAGCGCAGCGCGAAGGGCCTGCAGGCGTCCCGGGAGCACATGTGCGGTCATGCCGACAACTCGCAGGCTGGCCGACGCAATCTGACGATGGAGGAAGCGGCATGAGCCTGCCGACCTTGAACGGAACTGCCCGACTCATCGACACTCCTGAGCTGCGTTTTTCAGCGCAGGGTACTGCGGTCGTGAAGGTGCGCCTGGCGTTCAACGCCCGCAAGAAGGACGACAGTGGCCAGTGGGTCGACGGCGACTCCTTCTTCGTCGACGGCAAGGCGTTCGACAAGCACGCCGAGCGAATCGCGGAGTCGCTGGAGAAGGGGATGGAGGTGGTGGTGTCGGGCCGGCTGAAGACCGAGCAGTGGACGAACCGTGAGGGGGAGAAGCGGTCGGGGCCGTCGCTGCTGATCGACTCGATAGGGCCGTCGCTCCGCTTCGCTACGGCCCGGGTGGAGAAGGCCGGGGCGGGTGGTGGCCAGCAGGCGTATCAGCAGGCGCGTGCCCAGTCGTCGCGTGAGGGTCGGGAAGACCCGTGGGCGACGTCGGGCGCGGCGGCCGGCGGGCAGCAGGCGGGGGGATGGGACGAAAGCCCACCGTTCTGAGCCGCCTCGCTGGTGAGGTGAGGGGTCTGGCCTGAGGGCTGGGCCCCTTTTCTCACCCCATCACGACGAACGCATTGCAATGCAATGCTTTGACGGGTACGGTGGATACATCAAGCCCAACCCATCCCAACCCGGGGGAACCCATGCCCACCTGCGACTGCGGCGCCACCCCCGAAGACCAAGCCGCCGGCATCCACGGCCGCGACTGCTCAAGCACCGCCGGCCCTGCCGACGACCCGTCCGACCACTACCAGCACTGACCAGCGAACGGAGACCGCAATGCTCGGCATCATCCCCACCGCGGACGTCCTGGACATGCTGACCCCGGACGACGACGACACCCCCGACTGCGTCACCGTCCGGGACGTCCTGGACCACAAGCGGCGCTCCGCGCACTACGCGGAGCTGCTGGAGGAGATCCGCCAGGACGGCATCGCGCTCCCCGTCATGATCCGCACGTTCGAGGGCCGGCCGTGGCTGGTCGACGGGCACCACCGTGTGGCCGCCGCCATCGACCTCGGCATCAACGCCCTCGTTTGGTCTGACCTGCCCCTTGAGGTCGAGGACCGCCCTTACAACCCGATGCTGCGCGGCGCCTGGGGCCCCTACCGGCCCGCTGCCTGACGGAATGGAGAACGCCGTGGTTACGACTGCTGGTGTCCGTGACGGGCACTTGGTGCTGAACACGGTCAGGGGAAAGCCCGGCTCGTTCATCTTCGACCGGCAGCACCACCCCGAGTGCCCCTGCCGGGGGCGCAACGCCAGTTCGGCACGCACGCTGCGTCGTCGTCGCCCGACGAACCGCTGACCGTGAAAGCCCGGCCTCCCCACCCTCGGGGAGGCCTTCCTGGGGCCGTGCAGCCGTCGCCCCCCTCGACCACTGCACGGCCCCACCCACACCGCACCGGACACAACGGGAGACGCCCGTGACCATCAAGCTCTTGTCCTTCGAGTCGCCGTACGGCTGCCGTTGGTGCGGAATCGGACGCCGCCATCACGGCCGCCGCTGGAAGCCGATCATCGGCATGCACTCGTGGATCGAGCCGCCCGAGGACGTCATCAAGGACCGCATGCTGCGCCGCCTGGACGTCCGCCTGAACCCCGAGCCGGTCAAGCACCACGCTACGACTGGCTGGGCGGGGGACCCCACCGGGGAGAGTGCGGACCCGTACTGCGCCGACTGCAAGACGGACAGCTGCCCCCGGTGGGCGCGTATCCAGACCCGTCTCGACCAGCAGCGGTGGGGGATGCCCCGCCGCATCCGGAGCCGACGCAAGACCGGCGGCTGGGGCGGTGCTGAGCCGTGGCCGTTCTGACACCAACCTCCGTACGACCTCACGAAGAAGGCCCCATGGCAAACCTTGCTCTGCACCCTGACGCGCTTACCGTGAAGTGCCTGACGTTGAAGAACTGGCTTGCCTGCAGCGCCGACCGGCCCGAGAAGCTCCGCAACTGGCAGACCACCCGCGGCGCTGACGGTCGGCTGTACCTGTCCGCCGAACTGCGGGGCCCGAACCCGGGCGAGGCGCTGCGCGCGTTCATGGGCCGTCAGGCGCTGTTCCTGACCTTGCGGGCGGAGCCGTCCGTGGGGCTGTCCACGGACGACCTGATGCCGTACCTGGACCTGTCGACGCCGGGCCGTACGGCGGGGGTGTGGCGGCTGTCCGGCGTGTGGGTGGAGGTCTGGTACCCCGACGTTCCCGACGCCGCTCCCCGGCCCGTACAGGCCCGGCCGCAGGCCGTCACCGTGACGTCCCGGCAGGGGCTCGGCGCCCGACTCCCGCACACCCGACGCAAGAAGGAGACCACCACGCGATGAGCAGCACCCTGACGGAGAAGGCGGTCGTCGGCCGCCGCGTCGAGTTCACCTTCTACCGCGACCTGGACCAGGCCGACGGGCCCACCTATCCGGGCATCATCACCGGCACGGAGCCCGCCATGAGCGGCGCACTGCTGGCCCGCATCCGCCTGGATGGGAAGCGTTCCAACCTGTCCGTCCCGGTCAGCTACGA
This sequence comes from Streptomyces sp. HUAS MG56, assembly GCF_058673395.1. NCBI lineage: Bacteria > Bacillati > Actinomycetota > Actinomycetes > Kitasatosporales > Streptomycetaceae > Streptomyces > Streptomyces sp. HUAS MG56. The sequence continues at coordinate 79,150 of NZ_JBZWEN010000002.1, forward strand.
GGGCCTGCACTACCTGGACGAGGTCACCAAGGTTCCCGAGCTGCCGATGGGCCGCTTCCAGCCCGTGGCGGACGACGCGAACGGCTTCTACGAGAAGGCCGGCGTGCTCCTCGCCCCGATCGGTGAGGACGGCGAGGAGCTGGTCATTGTCACGGACGACCGGGACAAGGCGCATGCGGCGGCTGTCGAGTATCTGCGTGAGATCGGCGTTGTTGAGGACGACCTCGATGCCCAGGACGAGACGAAGTACCTGACTCCGAAGTGGGCGTACTTCGAGTGGGAGCCCGAGGACGCCGAGTGCCCGTGGTTCGTGCACTGGTGCGACGAGGGCGACGACCAGGCCATCCAGATCTACTACCTGCCCGCCTAAGGAGTGCCGTGAAGATTCGCAACGTGTACCTGGACTGTGAGTTCCTGCCCGCCGACCCGACTACCGCGGGTCTCGTCTCCATCGGTCTCACCGACGATCAGGGCGTGGAGTTCTACGGTGTGAACGCCGAGATGGACGTGGCCGCGGTGACTGCGGTGCCCTGGATGGTGGATAACGTGTGGTCGTCCCTGCCAACCGTGCACGCCCCGGGCGCCCTCCAGGCGCTCAACCTCCTCCACGAGGACGTTCTCACCGTCGCGGACATCCGGGCAGGCGTGGCCCGCTACTTCGCGGCCACGGACGCCGACACCACGCACCTGTGGGCCTGGTACGGCGGACAGGACATCTGCCGTCTGCACTCCCTGTGGGACAACGACTGGTCGGTCATGCCGGACCAGATCCCGCGCTGGTTCAACGAGCTGGAGACGCTGCGCTGGCAGGCCGGGAGCCCGGAGATGCCGGAGCAGCCGGCCGGGCTGCACAACGCGCTGGCCGACGCCCGGCACAACCGGACCATGCACCAGTTCCTGCTGGGACGCACGGCATGACCGCCCCGGTTCAGGTGGGCCCGTCGTCTGCGCACGACGGGCCCACCCCGTCTCCCGCGTCGATCCTCGCCCCGCGGGAACTTCAGATCCTCGTCCTCGCAGCGAACGGCAAGCCGAACAAGGTGATCGGCAGCACGCTCGGGATCGCCGAGGAGACAGTGAAGTCGTATATCCGGCGCATTCTGCGGAAGCTCTGCTCCGATAACCGGGCCCAAGCCACGAGTGTGGCGCTCAAGCTCAAGCTGATCGACCCGGACGACGTCCTCCTGCCCGGCGCCCTCGCCAACATGATGCGGGAGGACACGTGACGACGAGCGTGCAGAGTGCATCAGTGCCTGCTCTGAGCGATCGTGAGATCGACCTTCTCCGCAGGCAGGCCAGTGGTGAGCGTCAGCGGGAGATCGCGGACTCCATGTTGATGACGACCAGTGGCGTGAACTCTCTGTCCCGTCGGATGATGGCGCGTCTCGGCGCCCGGAACCTGCCGCACGCTGTTCATCTGGCCCACCAGTTCGGTCTTCTGGATTCGCTGCCTGACTGTCAACTGCCTCAGCCCCTTGTGGACGTGCTTGAGCTGGTGGCTGACGGTTGCACAAACGCAGAGATCGCCCGTCGCTTGGAACGGTCGGAGTACGCGGTGGCCGATCAAGTGCGAGAGGCCCGGCGCCGGCTTGGCGCCCGGGATCGCGCTCAGGCGGCGGTGCTGGCTGTCGAGGCTGGCCTGATCCGACGCCGAACTCGGACATCTTAGACATCCGCATCGGCGGGTAAGACCGATCACCGCCCAGGAGGGCCCCATGCGCAGATACAGGAACGCGCTCATCTACCTCGCGATCTACATCATCCTCGGCGGCGCCTGGCTCTACGTCTCCGCCTGGCGGTCGCTCGCGTGGCCGCTGGTGTTGGCCGGCTCCTTCGTCGTCGCTGCTCTCGCGGACTTGGCGCAGTGGGCCATCACCTGGCGCCTGGACCGGCCGAAGAGCGCCCGGCGCCGTGTACACGCTCAGCCCAACTCGACAAGGGGGAAGACCGTATGACCGATGAAGCAGCGACCGAAGCGACTGAGCTGCGGCGGCGCTTGGCTCGAGCGATCCACCGCTACGACAACCATCACGCCCTTTCGGGCAACGCCATGCCGAGCAAGCACCACTACGGTGAGGCCGACGCTGCTCTGGATGCACTTCAGCCCGAGCTGGAGCGGCTTCGTAAGGCTGAGCGGGCCGTCAACCTGCTCGCCGACTCCCACCGCCGTGCAGAGCAGTTGCAGGAGCGGCTTCGCCTGCTGACGGACGAGAAGGTGGCGTACGTGACGGGCCCGACCACGGAGCTGCTCTGTGAGGAGATCAACCGGCTCAAAGCGGAGGTGGCTGCGGCCCGTAAGTACGCCGAGGAGATGCGGGACTTCTGTTCTCCGCACGGCGTGTCCGTGCACTACGCGGACCAGCTCGTGCAGGCCATGGACCGGGCGAAGGAGGGCCGGCCGTGAGCGTGTGGGCAACCATCTTCGACCTTGAGGACAACCTGCCGTACGCCTACCGCAGGTCGCACATTCTGCCGCACGAGGATGACCCTCGAGTTGCCGCCGACATGGCGGTCTCTCTGGCGCAGATCCCCTCCCACGTCACCCGGGACGGCCGCGACGACCAACCGGAGGACGGTGCGCCGTGGCCGTGGCTGCGCCTGTCGGCCGGCATGGAGGACCAGGTGCTGGACCGCTCCCAGGTTGCCGAGCTGCACGCGGCGCTGGGGGCGTGGCTGGAGCAGACGGGAGACGGCCAGTGAGCGCGGCGGGCGGGTCGGCGGCCCGATGGGGTCAGGAGCAGCGTGCAGCCGCGCGCAAGGGTCTGTGGCGGCGTCTCACCGCGGCCCTCGGCGTGAACCCGGCGGCGCGACGTGCGGACGCCAGGGCGGCCGACTGTGACGCCGGCGCGGTCGGTGAGCAGCGCACTGCCGCCCTGTTACGGCCCCTCGAGGATGTGGGCTGGGTGGTGTTACACGACCGGTCGATCCCCGGCGCCCGGTCCGCGAACGCCGACCACGTCCTCGTCTCGCCCGGGGCGCGGGTGTTCCTGGTGGATTCGAAGCTGTGGTCGTCCCGGTTCCCGGTGTACGAGCGGGGCGGGACGCTGTGGCACGGGAACGCCGACCGCAGCCAGTCGGTACGCAGCGTGCTGTACGAGACGGATCTTGTGGCGCGTGCGGTCGGGGCGCCGGTGCAGCCGGTGATCGTCATGCACAACGCGCCGATCGCCGGGAACGGGTTCTTCGTGCGGGGCGTGCCGGTGGTGCCGGCCGGTCGGCTGGTGGAGGTGCTGGTGGGGAACGACGGGCCGCAAGACCCGGTTTCCGCATCGGTGCTCGCTCGGAGGGCTGCCGCCGTACTCTTGCCGCATTGACCCGCGAAGGGGACGGGCCCGCTACCTGGTGTGATGCCGGGTAGCGGGCCCTTTTCGTGCCTATGGTGTCGAATCAGGAAGCAGCGAGGGCGTCGAGTCCGGCCTCGATCAGGTCCCGCAGAACGTCGGCCCGGTCGCGGCTTCCCTTGAATGCATCGACCCGGGCCAGGATCTCCTTGGGGAGGCGGACGTCGACCTTGGGGCCGATCGACGGACGGCCACCGAGGTTCGGGCCCGACTCCTCCTCCAGTTCGCCGAAGTACTTCTCGACGGCCTCGTGCTGCTTCTCCGTCAGGAGCCACTGGCGGGCGTCGTCGTCGGAGATGAACCAGTGCTTCGCCTCGCTCCCCTGCCACTGGTCCCAGTCGCACCGCACCCACCGGCCGCCCTTGGTCCGGTACAGCTCGGCGTGCAGGCGGGTGTCTTCCCACATCTCGTTGTCCTCGGCGTTGAGGAACCTCTCGGCCGACTCCGTGTTGAAGTGCCCGGCGTAGCTGCGGCCCTCTTCGTCGTAGCGGTAGACGGTGATGCGCGTCATGGTGATCCCCCTTGGGTGACTGCGGAGTATTTCCGCATGCGTTAACTATGGCAGAGGTATGCGCATGCGTCAACCGATGTAATGGAGGGGCCCATCGGCAGGCCTGGACCGGACGCAGTGCAAACTCTCCCGCGAAGGGGATGGGCCCGTCGCCTGGTGTTACGCCAGGTGACGGGCCCTTTTCGTGTCTAGGTAGAGGAGTTGCGTCACTCGGATGGGTGAACCCCCTTGCAACTTCGCCGTACGTACGGCATAGTTAGGGGTGTCGAAAGGGAGGGGAACCCGATGAACACCACCGCCGCAGCCACCGAAGCCAAGGTCACCGTCGCCACCATCCGCACCTGGTGCCGGGCCGGCGTCATCGCCGCCACCAAGGCCGCCGGCCGCTGGGTCATCGACACCGCCTCCCTCGCTGCCCGCATTGCCATCGGCAAGATGAAGCGCCCCGCCCGCGCCGTCGTCTACAGCATCGAGACGATGACCGCGATCGGCGGCCGCCGCTGGCAGAAGAACGGCCACGACCGCGTCTACCTCAACGACTGGGCCGTCTTCGCCGGCATCGAGACCAGCCACTACAACACCGGCAACATCTCCTCCGCCAGCTACCAGGGCGAAGGCGTCTCCAACAGCCAGGCCTACAAGCTCCTCGGGTCGATCGACAAGGTCTGGTTCGACGCCGCAGACGGCAAGCTGCACGCCCGCTACGGCTTCAGCGAGTCCCGCTTCGCCACCCGCGAGCAGGTGTGGGCGTCCGTCGTCTCCGGCGTACGCGCCGCCATCTCCGCTCTCTGAGCCCCCAACCGACAAGGAGTCCAGCCATGGCCTACCGGACCACGACCAGCTACGGCACTTGGTGCAACCGGGTCAGCCCCTACTCCACCAGCCCCGACGCTGATGTCCTCGACTACATCAACGGCGGCGACAGTGACTGGCAGACCCTCCTCGACGAGTCCGGCGCGCTTGAGCAGATCCAGCGTGAGTACCGGTACGCGATCGATGCAGCGCTCCCGCCCAGCGTCTCCTTGTGCGGGGACGAGTTCATCGGTCCCTACGAGCCGGACGAGGGCGAGTTCGACGACTACCCGCAGGACGATTACGGGTTCCTTGACTTCAAGGCGATGGTCGAGGACATCGATCTGGAGCCCATCGTCGACCGCAACGAGCCGCTGACGCTCGAAGTGATCGGCCGAGAGGAGTTGCAGTCGCAGGCCAAGCAGCCGGCCAAGGTGGCCGCGTCGGCCATGTCCCGGCTCGGGGTGAAGCCGTTCGCTTACTACCCGCACCCGGAGTCGAAGCGGCCGCAGGCCCTGTACCGCGCGGGTGACGTGCGGCAGGCTCTGGCGAAGCGGCCCGGTCAGGGCAAGCGCACCGACCTGAAGGACGACAAGTAGTGGCAGTGCAGAACGTCTCAGCGCGGATGCTTCCAGAGGTCCGCGCTGAGTTGGTGCAGTGGCTGTCCGATTCGGGACCGCAGGGCGGTCAGACGAAGTGGGCGCAGGGTTTCGACCCGGAGACGGCCGCCCAGGAGCGTCGCGCGGCCGCCGACTGGTCCGTGGCCCTGCGGGCTGCGGAACTGTTCTTCGTCTCCAAGGCCATGACGCGGATGGCCGTGTCCGCCGGCCTTGCCCTCCCCTCTTACCGGCTTCACCCGGAGGATCTGCCCGCCACGCACGGGCTGCTGCTGTGGGAGGAGTACGCCACGGACCCCTATGAGGGCGGTGAGTACACCGGCTGCCCGATCATCGGCATGTCCTGGGCTCAGCGCGGTGGCGGGGTGCAGTACCGGACGTGGTGCCTGCGCGAGGACTGGGTCGCCTTCCAGACCAAGGGGGACAAGAGGGCCGGGCTGCGGGACCTGACACCCGATGAGGTGCGCCGGCTGCGGATCGACTATCCGCAGCAGATCGTCTGCATGTCCGCTGGGTTCCTGCCGTTCGGGAAGGTGCCGGGCTGGCTGTCGACGATGCCGGAGGACACGAGCAGCATGTCCGTGGCCGAGTTGGAGGACCACTCAAGGTCGGCGGGCCGGCAGGAGCAGGCGGAGCGGGCCCTGGTGGTGACGTGGCTGCTGATGGGCCAGACCCTGGTGCGGGAGGAGGAGGCGGCGCCGTCGAAGGCGTCCGCGAAGCATCTGCGGCGCATCGATCCCGATCTGCTGCGGAGTGTGCGGTACGTGCAGTTGCGGCATGCCGGATCCGGGGCCCGGGAGCGCACGGACGGTGGCGGGCGGGCGTATCAGCACAGGTGGATCGTTCGAGGGCATTGGCGGAATCACTGGTATCCGTCGCGGCAGGCGCACCGCCCGATCTGGATCGACTCGCACGTGAAGGGCCCGGACGGGGCGCCGATCCTGGATCCGGACAAGCTGGTCAACGTGCTGCGCCGGTAGAGCGCAAAAGCCCGCCCTGGTTGCAGTCCAGGGCGGGCTTCACGCTTCTCCGGTACACCCCCGCGTACGCGGGGACCATGCCGTGCTTGCACCCCGCGGCAAACGAGACACACAAGCTCGGCTGCCAGGTCTGCGCACCCACAGTCACGAGAGATACAGACCGGGCTTGTCCGTCCAGCAACCCGGAACAGAACGCTGTCACTATGCCATGCCGCGCGAGCAGTTCGCAGCCGGATGCACGACCGGCCGCCTCGACGGGGGATGCGAGGCGGCCAGTACGCCAAGTGTGGCATGGGGCGCTGACAGTGGCCCGGTGGGCGTGCCGTCTGGGCTGGGCTGCTTCCCCTTGAGCCGATCCCAGACGGCACGCGTTCAGGGTGTCAGCCCCAGGCGGTGTCTGTCAGGGTGACGGCGGCGGTGGTGTCGATGGTGGCGGCGCCTGCGGGGAGGCTGCCCCATCCGGTGTCGCCGGCGGGTGCGCCCCATCCGGTGTCGTCCTGTGGGGTGGCGAGGATGTCCGTGGCGGTGATGCCGACGGTGGTGAGGGCGGCGGTGAGTGTGAGGCCGGCGAGGAGCCGTCGCAGCGGCTTCTTCATGGGCGGGTCTCCCTCTGAGTTTGTTCTGAATTCGGGCATGCGTGTGGGGCGTCTCCCGATTCTCGTTACTGCGGCTCCTGCTGCGAATCCCTTGGCCCTTGCAAGTTCATGGTGCTGGCAGTTGTTGCATGGGTTGGGGAGGAGCGTTGGTACGAGCGTCGGGGGACGCCCCGGAATGAGCTTGTCGTACGCTCGTTGATGTCTCAATGGGTTGTGTCTGCGGGTGCTCGCGGTGCGGGAAACCGCAGTTGATCTAAGGGTTGTTGACGGGGGATCGGATCGTTGGCCATACATTTGACTGAGGGTGATAGCGGGGAGTGCTTGTCGGCTGCTGCGACCCGGCTGTACGGGGCAATCGCCCGCCAGGAATGGGAAACAGTCGACCAGCTTCAAACCCAGCACCCGGCCGCCGAAGAGGAATTGACCGCGTGGGGTCTGATCACCTCTGACGCTACCGGCCGGCCGGTAGCGTGCGACCCGGACAAAGCCCTCCAGCGCAAGCTCGAAGAGGAACTGGAGACCGCCCGCCGGCGCGTTGACCGCATGTCCCGGATGCCGGGCCTCTCCCGGGACCTCGGCCGTGACTTCCACGCCGCCCAGCTCCGCATCCCCGGCGGCACGTCCGTCTACATGGACGACCCCGCAGTCGTGAACGCCCGCCTCCAGGAGGTTGTAGGTGACGCCCGCAAGGAGATTCTCGCCGCGCAGCCCGGCGGCCCCCGCTCGCGGGAGATCCTGGAGACAGCCGTCACCCGGGATGCCGCCGCCCTGGACCGCGGTGTCGCCCTGCGGACCATCTACCGGGACACGGTCCGGGACCACACGGTGACCGGCGAGTACGCGCGCACCATGTCCGCGCGCACGGCGGGCCGGCCCGCGCAGTACCGGACGCTGGTCGGCGCGTTCGAGCGGATGATCCTGGTGGACCGCCAGTATGCGTTCGTCTCCGACCACATCGTCGCCGGATCGCCGCCCCATTCCGCGTGGCTGGTCACTGACCCGGCCGTCGTCGCGGTGCTGGTCGGCGTGTACGAGGTGATGTGGCGGCGCGCCCAGCCCTGGTCGGGCGAACTGCGGCCATCGCGGGGACGGCAGGCCCGGGAGACTGTGGCTGACGCGGATGGCGTCCGCACCACCGTGCAGCAGCGTGAGGTGATGCGGATGCTGTGCTCGGGGGTCTCGCAGGCGGTGACCGCCCGGAAGATCGGCGTCTCGAAGCGAAAGCTGGAAGAGCAGATCGCCGCGTTGAAGGCGCTGTGGGGGGTGCGGACCCTGAACGAGCTGATCTTCCAGTTCGCGCTGTCCCCGGACCGGATGGTCGACGACAGCGCCGGCACGGACACCGTGGTGCAGCACCCGGCCGCATAGCCGCTGCACGGCGCCCAGAGAAGCGCTTCAGCCCTCCAGCGACGTGGTTCGCGCTGGAGGGCTGTTCGTGTCTGTCGCGGCCGTGCAGCCGCCCTCTCGGCCCCGCCCCGCCCCGTCTCGGGCCCCGGCCGCCCGCACGCAGCAGCCGGGGCAGGGCGGGTCAGGGACGCGGGTCCTTCCGCTGCCGCCATGCCCGCACGGTGTGCACCGGGTCGGTGATCAGCAGCAGCGTGAACAGAACGGTTTGCCGGGGACGGCTGCTGTTCCAGCGGCCGAGATGGAAGCGCAGCTCCCAGTTCGCCCACTCGGCGAGCCGGTCATAGGGCTGGATGCGGCCGAGGGCGTAGCCGACGGTCAGGGTGACGGCGAGGGCGAGCCAGATCACGGCGTCTCCTCGCCGTCGGCTGCCGCGGCCTGCTGCTGGAGCGTGTAGTCGGTCGTGCCGGGCCGGGCGTCAGGGACGTCCCACGCCTCGGCCGCGGCCTGCTGCTCGGCAACTTCGGCGCGGGCGCGGCGGAGCAGCTCGTCGAGCGCGCCCCTCGTGCCCGGGTATCCCTTGGCGATCACGAAGTTCCGCAGGTGCTCGGTCGGCATCTCGATCTCGCAGGTGATCCCGCAGTACGTGTGGTCACCGCGGGCGTGGTCGCGTTCGGTCGCCTCGCGGCCGGCGCGCTCCTCGTCGGTCTCCACAGGGGCGGGCTGCTGCGCCACAGGGGCGGGCTCCTCCACCGTGTACGTCGTCGTCTCCCGGACGAGACGCCACTGCCAGTCCGGCGTTTCCCGGCGGCCACGTGCCAGCCGGTCGAGCGCCTTGCTGTGGTCGTGAGTCGGGTAGGCGACTGCCCAGTCGTCTCCGTCGGCGGACCACTCGACGAGCCAGCTGTGCCGCGGCGGGTGTGCCTCGGTGTCGGGCTGCTGCTGTGTCCCGGTGCCGTGCGCCTCGACGGCCAGCCGGCGCAGCTCGTCCCGGACCTGGCTGGCGGCGAGGACGGTACGGCCCATGCGGTCGAAGTGGTCGGCGGCCTCCAGCAGGACGGCGGCCCGGTCTGTCGGCTCGCCGAGCACGGCCAGCACCGCGTCGGCGCGGCTCTGGTAGCTCCGGTAGGTGGAGCTGCGGGCCTTGTCGCGGTCGGTCACCCACTTCCAGCCGTCGGCCTCGGCGAGGACGTCAGCGATCCGCTCCCGAAGGTCGGCCCGGTCCGTCGGTGGGGACACCACGGCATCCAGCGCTGCGTTCACGGCCCGCCAGATCATGGCGTTGCGGTCGACGACGTTGGTGGGGAGGAAGTCGCGGGGCTGCTGCCGGATGTACGCGAACACGGCGTCGTAGGCAGGCTGCCGGTCGGCGGCGGTCGGGTCGGTGGTCATCGCTGCCCCCGGTCCTGCTCGAAGTTGATGGCGGTCAGTGCACGCATCTCCTGCGCGTGGCGGCGCTGCATGGCTTCCAGCTCGGCCTTGTGCGGGTAGCAGAGGGCCAGGGAGCCCCAGCCGGGCCGCATGCCGGGGATCCAGGTGGCGCCGTAGCCGCCGCAGTTGTTGCAGCGGAGGTTCCAGCCCATGCGGTGTGCTGCGGCTGCTTCCTCGGCGGTCGGCAGGGGCGGTCCGAATCGGTCCGTGGTGTTGCTCATGGTCAACTCCAGGGGTGTGAAAGGGTTCGGGGTGCCCGGCCGGCCCGCGTGTCGTCAGCACGCGGGGCGGCCGTGGCGTGGGTGGTCACGCGGCTTCGTCGTACGGCTGGGTGTGGGCCCACGAGGGGACGTGGCGGACGGCGGGCCTGCGGCGGCTGGCTCGTGCGATGGGTGCGAGGAGCGGGCCGGCGGCGAATGCGACGACGCACAGGGTGAAGGCCAGCGCGGCGGCGAGCGTCTCGACCCACGCGAAGGCCGCGTCGATGACGGTGATGAACGCGGTGGCCGCGTCGTGGAGGATCACGCGGGACTCCAGGTGGTGGGTTGGCCGTCCATGGGCGAGGCCTCCCGGGTGGGTTGGGGGCGTTGGTGGCGATCCTGCCGCTGTTTCGCGGCGGTGTTCCCTCGGCCCAGTGGGCGGGGACTTCAACCCTTCCACCGTACCCGTAGAGACATTGCAATGCAATGTGTTCACGTGGTCAGGGTGCACCCGGGCACGCGAAAGGGCGGGCACCCAACGGCACCCGCCCCGACCCCAACCCTGTCAGGCGGCCACTACACCTCCGCCTCATCCTCCCCGTCCGGCAGGTAGCCGCCCAGGTGAGACAAGGAACCAGTCGCTTCCCGCAACGCCCCCTGAATAACAGTGAGGGCCTGCTGCGCATTCAACAGGGCCCGCAACGCGGCACCAACGCGCTCCGCCACATCAGTGCCGTCGTCCGTACGGACGGCCCCCTTCTCCTCCAGCATCCGCAACCCAGCTCCGAGCTGCTTCAACGCCTGCGGGAGCCGGTCGACGATGAGCGCCACGTTGTGGGCGGTGTCAGAGATCTGCGCGGGCTGCGTCCAGTCGGCCTTGAACGGATGCGTGATGTGGCAGAGCGCCCGGACCTCCTCCGCGGCAGCGTCGGCGATCTGCGTGGGCGTACGGTTCAGGTCCACGGTGTCCTCCCGGGGTGTTGTCGGCGCCGCCCAGTCTTGCAGCAGGCACCGACAATCCAGGAAAGGGACGTCGAAAGCCCCTGGTGGCTAGGACCAGAAGTCGTCGCCGTCGTCGTCGCGCATGGTGGGGCAGCAGCAGTAGCAGCGGCACCCGCCTCCGCAGGCGCCGCATTCGTCGGCACAGAAGTGCTGTCCGCAGGCCCGGCAGGACATCCCGCCGCAGTTGTCGCACTCCCAGCTTTCGTAACTCATGCCGGAACCGTAGCGAAGCCCGGCCTTCGTAGGACGTAGCCGGGCCGGAGGAAGACTGTTGTTGATGCTGAGGCCCGATGCCCGACACGAGCGCCCGTGCGCCCGGCACGCCCTCTCCACGACCACCGCCCCCACACCGCACCGTCGAACGCATGGGGGACAACTGGGTGCAGGAGTGTGCGGGCCGCGGGGATGGCAGCGGATGCCCGCACGGGGCCGTACTGACGATTGACGCGGGGATCCCAGTGTACCGGTGCGACGACTGCCGGGGCTACTGGGAGCTGGACGAGACGGAACCCGGCCGCCGGCAGGGCGATGATGCTGCGCTGACCCGGCCCATGGGGGACCCGAGAGAGGCCGGGCCGGGAACAGCCGCGTAGACCTACCCCAACGTGTCGTACCGGCGGCCAGGCTCCCGATCTGACGGCCACGGGGCTTTCATCTCGTCACGCTCGAGGTGCCGGCGTCCAGCATCCTGCCGTCGCGTGTGCATCAACTGCAGCGGGTCCGGCGTGACCGGCGGCCGGCCGACCTTCTCCCGGTCAGCGTTGAAGCTGTCGCTGGCGGCCTGCTTGCGGGGCGCGTTGCAGGGTTCGCCCGGGTCGGCGCCGCAGGCAGGGCAGCGGTGAGCGAGGGCGTACACGTGCAAGGGAGGGAGCGGGCTCTTGTCGGTCATCGGGTCTCCATGGGTTGAGTCGGCCGTGGAGCGTGCCGGGCGGCAGTGTGCACCCGATCCCGGTTCTCACCAAACGGCGTGGTCGCACGCGAAGGCCCCGGCGCCGTGAGGGGGACGACGGCCGGGGCCAGGTGGCGGGTAGTCAGCGCAGTCCTGCTCGGCCTCGGGCTACCTCGTGGGCCGCACGAAGCATCTCCTGTTGGTCGTCGTCCAGGCTTTGCGGGCGCGGGCCGCGTGCTCTGACAGCGAAGAACGAGATCGGGCCGTAGAAGGGACCGTCGTGGCATTCCAGGAGGCGCAGCATCTCGTCTGCGACCGGGTTGGCCAGCTCCGGAGAAGCAGTCACCAACTCCCCGACGTAGGCGTGTACGGGCGATGGATCAGGCAAGGTGATCCGGTCCACGAACCCGGCCCCCGCGGCCCCTACTTTGAAGCGCATCTGGTCGGCCGGCTCGGAGTGGAACTCCAGGGTGCCGTCGGGGGTCACGAGAGCGTAGGTGATCGGGGGTAGGTTCGACTCGCTTTTGCGGCCAGTGCGCAGGTCTTCGAGCCAGGAGCTCATGGCTTCGCCGAGCTTCTGGTCTTCGCCCAGGTCCTCCATGTCGCCGTCGAACTCGGCGGCCTCAAGGGCTCGGCTGTCTGTGCGCTCTTTCAAGGTGCGGAAGCGGCTGAGCGCGTCGGTCTCGGAGGCCTGGTGCTCCAGGATTCGCAGGGCGGCGGCATGGACCGCGGGGCGGGGCACCCAGTTCGGCAGCTCGTACTCATCCATGCGGCGGTCGCGTGCGTAGCCGATGCGACGTTCGAGGTTGGTGACAGACGCTGAGGAGACGCTGCCTGGCTTCAATCCTGGGGTGCGTTGCCCCCAGGCGACGGAGCCGGCCGCGGAACTCCAGGCGATGGCCACCAGTTGGCCAAGCGAAAAGCCCTCCTGCAGCGCGCCGAGGAACATCTCGTAGGCGTCGGGCAGCCGGTGATCGGGGATGGGTTCCTCGTTGTACTTCCGGGTGAGGAGGCCTCCGAGGTAGTCGACGGCCATGCCGGCCTCGAGTTGCTGCACCTGCTTCCGGAGATCGTCGGTCCGGTTGCGGAGCATTCGGCTCATCCATTTGGTGATCTCGTCATGTGCCGTGGGTTTGCCGCCCAGGGCTGGAGCGAGTTGCCAGGGGATCTCCCGGATGTACACGCCGCTGACGGTTCCGTCGTCGTTGTAGTCGAAGTTGTTGGTGGTGGCCGGGAAGCCGGGGCAGATCCACCGCTCCTGATACAGGGTGCGGAAGATTTCGACGTCAGTTTGGTCGGAGGCGGTGAGGGTGTAGTTCAGGGCTTGCAGCGGGCCGATCGTCTCGTGTCCTTCCGCCGCATGATCTCGACCATGGACAGCAGTGTCAGGCCGCCCAGGAGTTCGGGGAGATCGTCGGGGAAGCCCCGGTCTGCCTGCTCCCGCATCCAGGTGCTGGCGGCGTCGACCTTCTTCTGGTTCTGCTGCCGCTTCTCCTCCTTGTCCCGCTCGGCTTTCGCCTGGCGCGCAGCGGCCTCGGCTGCCGCGCATGGCGGACAGACTTTGGCTGCATCGACCGGCTCGGTCGGGAAGTCCGGGCCCCAGCAGACGGTCGCTGCCATGTCCGACCGGCTGGTCACGACGGTGGGGGAGGCACAGTTGGGGCACACCACGTTCAGCAGTTCGGCCCGGCATGCTTCCCGAACAGCCTTGTACACCAGGGACGTGGAGCCGATCGCCGACACGTGCCGCGCCCACTGGCCCGGAGCGGTGAACTCCCAGTACTGGCGGCACATGGTCGCGACGTCGTCGGGTGTGCCCGGTTCGATGTGGACCTCGAGGAGCGGCTGCGCCGCGTTCGGATACAGCACTCGCTGAACGGCGGGCGGATGCTGCTTTGCTGCGGCCTTCTGGCGTTTCCTGCGGCGTTCACGCTTCCCCATGGCGTCCCCCTCCAGGTGAGTTCATCAGGATATCGGCGGCCGCTGACAACCCGGACGGATTCGTCCGGGCCGGCAGAGCGATCACGTCTGAGCCATGTCGACGAACCGGCTGTAGTGCCCCTGGAAGGCGACGGTGATGATGGCCGTGGGCCCGTTGCGGTTCTTCCCGACGATGATGTCCGCCTCTCCGGCCCGCGGTGACTCCTTCTCGTAGGCGTCCTCCCGATGAAGGAGGATCACCATGTCGGCGTCCTGCTCAATGGATCCGGATTCACGCAGGTCGGATACCTGGGGGCGTTTCTCCGTGCGCTGCTCGGGGCCGCGGTTCAGCTGGGACAAGGCGATGACGGGGATCTCGAGTTCCTTGGCCAGGAGCTTGAGGTCGCGGGACATGTCGGCGACTTCCTGCTGGCGGCTTTCCGCGCGCCGGCCGCCGGTCCGCATGAGCTGCAGGTAGTCCACGATGAGCAGGTCGAGACCGTGGGATTGCTTCATCCGGCGTGCACGGGAGCGGATCTCGAGGCAGGTCAGCTCAGCGGAATCGTCGATGATCAGAGGGGCTGCTTCGATGTCCGGTGTGCGGCGGGCCAGCCGGTTGAGGTCCTCCTCGGTGACCGTTCCGCAGCGGATGTGGTGGAGCGCCACGCGGGACTCGGCGCTGTAGAGCCGCTGGGTCAGCTCGGTGCGCCCCATCTCCAGGGAGAAGAACGCGGTGGTCTTGCCATGCTTGACGGACGCGGCGCGCGCGAAGTCCAGGGCCAGGGTCGACTTGCCCATAGCCGGCCGGGCGCCGACCACGATGAGCTGGCCGCCCTGAAAGCCGTTGGTCAGGGAGTCCAGATCGGTGAACCCGGTCGGTAGTCCGGTCATCTTCCCGGTTCCGGCCATTGAGGCGTCCAGCTGGTCCCAGAAGCCCTGAACGTCGGTGCGAACGTACGCGTACCCGGCGGACTGCTCGCGGCTCTTCAGAGCGTCCAGCAGCTCACTCTCGGCGGCACTTTGGATGTCGGCCAGGTCTCCCTCGCCGGCGTAGCCGAGGTGGGCGATACGGGATCCTGCCTCGGTCAGGCGCCGCAGTACGGCACGCTCGTGCACGATTCCCGCGTAATGCTCGGCGTTCGCCGCCGTCGGGACCGTCTGAACGAGCGTGTGCAGGTACGCGCGGCCACCGACCCGCTCGATCTCGCCGCGCCGGTGAAGCTCAGCGGCCACGGTGATCGGATCGACGGGCTCGCCCTTCGCATACAGGTCGAGGATCGTCTCGTGGATGGTCTGGTGAACGGGCCGGTAGTAGTCCCGCGGCTGCATCGGGCCGTCCATGACGTCGGCGATGGCGTCCTTCGACAGCAGCATTCCACCGAGGACGGACTGCTCGGACTGGACGTCCTGCGGAGGCAGACGCTCAAATGCGTGGTCTTCGTCGGTGCCCTGGTGCGGGATCTGCGGGCGGCTGCGGGTGTCGTCGGTTCGGGCCATGCGGTGCTCCTTCGGGGTGCGGGAAGCCGGGCGGCCGGCCGCGCTGTGGGGCAGCGGCCGCCGCGGCAGGTCTGAGGGTTATTCGTCGGAGGGCAGGCCGGCCCGGAGGCGGGCCAGCAGACCGGCCCCGTCCACGGGCCTCGGCTCGGAGTTCCCGCGCTGCTTCCGGTCCCGTTCGGCGGCACGGCACGGAGCGCAGTCGTCTTCCCGGAACCCCGGGTGGCGCAGGCATGCCCCTTCCGGGACCTCTTCGCTTGCGGCTCGGCCGGGGGTGCTGACGACCTCGTACAGCACCAGGTCAGCGATCCGCTTCGGCAGCACCTGCGAATGACGACTGATCTTCTCCGGGTTCTTCGTCAGCTCTCGCTCAAGCAACTGCCGGTCACGGCCACTCAACTCGCCCACAGCCGGCCAGCCCTGGTCACGCATCACGGCCAGCAGCCGAGGCGCCTCCGTCTGCGCCGTCAGCCTGCCCGCATGCCAGGGCTTCTTCAGCGTCTGCAAGAGCCGTTCCGCCGCCTGAATGTCTTCGTGGGGGAACGCTCCCTCCTCCCCCCTCTGTGACGGGACCCCATCGGTGGTACGCGTGAGGGGGTAGGGGGAGGAGGTATCCACCTCCTCCGGGGGGTGTGGGGGGAGAGCCATTCCGCTTCCCGGAAGGCCGGAAGCGTCACGACCTGCAGGAACAGACCGGTTGACGCTTCCCGGAACGCCGGATCCGTCGTTACCGCGTCCGGCGTTCCGGGAAGCGTTCCCACCTGCGGTTTTACCAGCTTCCCCGAACACCGGATCCGGCGTTCGGGGAAGCGTTCCCACCTGCGGTTTTACCTCCGCTTCAGCCAGCGGATCCGTGCCGGCCTGACGCGCCTGCCACTCCGGATTCCACGCCGGGTTGTCGAACGTCTCGTACACCACCGGACCCATACGGCCGGGAAGCTCCGGGTGCGGAAGCTGGGTACGACGCAGGTACCCGGCATCCACGAGCCGCGCGAAGGACTCGTACACCGCGTTCTTCCCGACCAACTCCTTGGCGTTCTTCGCCGACCGGATCCCGCGGCCCTGCAACTGCTTCCACACCGTCATCGGCGTCGACTTCACCCCGGACGCCAGGTTGAACATCACCTGCAGCATCACCACGTAGTCCAGGGCGTGCACCAAGTCGGCCCCCACACCCAGGTGGGCAGGAACCGAGACGCCGCTGGCCGGCGCCTGCGCCCGAACGATCTGCCCAGACTCTTCAATGCCCGGCCGTTGGGTCACGTCTCCACCGCCGTGCGGAGGATCGTGTGGGGCCTACTTGCCGATACGCCAACAACTACGGGTACCCTCAGCACTGAGGACCCCTTTCGACTGGGTGGGACTCGAAGTCAGCGGGTTGCACCCCGCTGTGACTTGCCAGGACGGCCGGTGAGGTAGCTGCGAACGCTCGCCGGCCGTTCGTGTGTCCAGGCGCTGGGGCTGCGATCCCAGGCCTGAGACGTTCACGGCTGCTTCTCGATCGGGTTGATGAGGTTCCCCTCGTCGTCCACGTTGTTGTAGACGTTGCGGAAGAACCAGAGAAACGGCTTCGTGGCCATGAGCAGGGCACCTGATGCCTCCCCGTACGGATGCGGCTTGGCAGGGCCAAACGGCCAGTACTGGGCGTAGCGCTCGGACACGGCGATGTGGCGGACGCCTTCGCGGGTGATGCTCTTGACGATGCCCAGTCGGACGAGCAGTTCGGAGCCGGTTCCGAAGGTCACGGCAGGCGGAAGTCTGGTTTCCCCCGTGTTGTCGGGGTTGCGTGGGCACATCAGCAGCCACGCAAACTGAGGGTCGCTTCGCACCACGCGAAGCGAAGGGATACGCTCATGACGAATCTCCTAGCGGGATTCCCTACTGCCGACGTCTTCGCAGGGCAACGGCATGTAGGGCGGCCGGCCGTGCCGCTGGTGCGGTCGGCCGTATTACGTTCTACTCCTGGGGACGCAACGAGGTGGTCCACCGAAGGATCGTGGACCCCTCGGCAACCTTGATGGCCACTTCCACAACGCGGCCGTCTTCCAACGTCACGGTGCGGACCACCTGAGTAACGATGACGTGGCTCGCCGTCAGGCCAAGCGTCTCCTTCTCTGTCGGTGTGGCCAGCCGGCTCGTCACCTCCTCCAGCACCTGATCCTGGGCAAGCCCCAGCCGTGATGCCGCAAGTTCCCGCGAGGCGCCGGTAGACACCGGCTCCGTCAGCTCGGGAGTCACCGCGATCA
>NZ_JBZWEN010000003.1:0-86408 GCF_058673395.1 Streptomyces sp. HUAS MG56
CAATTACTCATCTTTTGGCACGCTGTTCAGTTCTCAAGTGACGTACACCCCCGCCCCGGCCTGTCGTCATCTGACGATGGTTCCGTGCTGGTCAGACCAGCTCTGGCGGTGCGCTTTCAAGGAGTTCATGCAGGCCAGAAGACATGACGAGCACACCCTTTCCGACCACTTCCCTAGTTAACTGGGGAAGCTGAGAAGACCGTAAGCCTTCACCAGGTAAGCCGTCAACAACCAAGACCCAAAAGGGCTCTGACGGCGTGTCATTCAAACTTGGAAACCAACTCCGACCTGCGGAAAAGCGATCGGCGGCCAAAGAAGTCCCATCTCGGGCTAGCTTCACTAGACAAGCCGGGTACTCTGTTCGGCATGACAACCCGCCAGCCAAAGAAGCGGATGGGGGCGAAAGACATCGCCGCTGCCCTGCGTTCGCGCATCGACAACGGCGACATTGAGCGCCAGCTACCGCCCACTCGCGTCCTGGTCACAGATTTCGAGACGAGCCCCGAGACGTTGCGGCAGGCCATCGGAATCCTCCGAGCCGAAGGGCGCGTCACAAGCCAGCAGGGGAAGGGCGTCTTCGTCAGGCGCGTCGAGCCGATCGAGTTCGCCATGCACAGGTTCGAGCACGGGAACCGTCGCGATGACGTTGAGAGCGGCATAGACGACTGGAAGGCCGCGATCCTCGAACTGGGGCGGGTGCCCAGCCAGGACACGCCCGCGGTCAGCGTGGAACGCGCGCCGGCGGACATCGCGAGGGAACTCGGCGTGGCCCCGGGGACATTCGTCGTCGCTCGTCGGCGAACCCGCCGCGTCGATGGCGACCCGTTCCAACTCGCCGACAGCTGGTTCCCCACCGAGGTTGCGTTCGACACGCCGCTGATGGACGAGGAAGACGTCACCATGCCGGGAGGAATCCTGGCCAACATCAAGGACGGGCAGTACGCCCAGACGCGCAAGGTGGACAAGCTACGCGCCTGGACCCTGACCGCCGACCAGGCCGTTCGCCTTGGGTTGCCGACCGGCAGCACGGTCCCCGTGCTCCGGCACGTTCGAGTCGGCTACAACTCGGCCGGAAGGGCCGTCCGCTGCATGGTCACTGTCGCCCCAGGTGACCTCAACACACTCGTCTACGAGATCGAGGACTGACTCTTGTCACAGCTCATCCGCCAGGCCACCCCGGCTGACTCCAACGCCCTCATGAAGCTGCGGATCGAGGCCGAGCAGTGGCTCGCCAGCGCGGGAATCGACCAGTGGCGCTCGCCCGGATTCAGGGACCGAGCGTTGGCCAAGTGGCAGGTCGACATCACCGAGGGACGCACCTGGGTGGTGCCCGATGCAGACGGCGAGTTGTTGGGGACGATCACCCTCGCGCGCCCGGACTCGGACTTCTGGACGAGGGCCGACTCACCGGAGTCGGCGGTCTACGTCGCGAAGCTCATCACGGCCCGTTCGGCAGCAGGACAGCGACTCGGTGGGCGCCTGCTCGACTGGGCCGGAGAAGTCGCGCGGGACCAACAGCTCCCGTGGGTCCGGTTGGACGTGTGGCGCGACAACTTGAAGTTGCAGAGCTACTACCTGAACGAGGGGTTCGAGCACGTTCGAACCGAGGCGCCGTCCCATCGCCTTTCGGGCTGGATGGCTCAGCGTCCGTCGTCGCTCGCCAAGCACCCCGACGCCCCCCTGCGCACGGTCGACACACCGGGTTTGGCAGGCTGACCGCACAGCACGCCCTCGGGGGAGGAGAATGCGCGAGACGCAGGCTCCCTCCAGCACCAGGAGGGCGCTGCGCGGAGCGGTAGCCGATTGTGGTGGTCGGCGCCGCGCTGATCCGAGTAGCCGCAACCGCGGTGAAACCAACGGAACCAGGAAGGCACCACGCATGACTCGTACTCAGGACCCGTCCTCGCCTCAGCGGCAGCCCGGCAGCCCGAAAATGCGTTCAGGGCTTCGGCGTGAGAGGTGCAAGATCACAGGATGGCTAGTCATCCGCAGCACGACCACCGACGGCTGTGCCCCCGGATCTCTGCGGCCAGCACGAGCCCCCTGAAACGCCGATGGCCGCCCTGCCTGCCAGCAGAACGGCCATCTGAGTTGACTCGCAGCACTCTCACAGCCCGAGAGTCGTAGGTCGGCGATGACGCCGGGGCCCGAGCCCTGCCAGGCCCGAGGTCACCACTCCCAGGATAGAGCGAGCAGCGGCCGGCACGCAGCAGCGTGCCCGAGGTCACTGTCTCTTTTCCGTCAACTGCCGGTCTGCGGCTCCCCAAACACCCGTAGGGGAGATCCCGCACAATGTTCCAGGCCCATCTGACGACACGCAGCGTCGCGGCGCCGACTCGTTCGGTCGCGCTCGCTGTCTCCGCCGCCGGGGCGGTGACCTCGTGAAGCGCCCGAAGAAGGCCTTGTCCGCGGCCGCTTCGCCGGACGGCGACGAGGTGTTCGAGTTCTTCGGCGACATCACGGACTACTGGTCGTACACCCAGGTGCGCGACTACGTGATGTTGATGCCGGGGATGACGCACGTCGCGTACCGGCTCTACAGCCTGCTTCGGTCGATGATGACCGAGGCATCCCGCCGGCCGCGCAGCGGCATGCGGCGGATGACGATCGACCAGTTGTGCTGGCTGCTGCCCGGCCCGAACGACAAGCCCTTGAGCGTCTCGGCGATGTACGAGGTGCTGAAGACCCTGGAGACCCTCAACCTCGTCGTGCCCAAGGACTTGGTGGAGTTGGCGGGCATCTCCGACCTCAAGGGCAAGGTGAGGGCGGCCCAGGGCATCGCTCGCGGGTTCACCGTGAACGACCTGCCGCCCGATGCCATCCACACCGGCTGGCGCAACGCTTGGGACAAATTGGATGCCTACCGGCCGGACTGGCGGGACAACCCGCCCCAGGCGCCCACCCACCTCACCGAGGTCGAGACCTCCCCGAACGGCCGGGCCGTGGCTCGGGTGCGGCTGGTGGACACCGATGGCCAGCCGTTCCAGAAAACTGGAACGCCCCAGGTCGAGGCCACCGAGGACCCCTCATTCCAGAAAACTGGATCACCCTTCCAGAAAACTGGAACGCCAGACCAGAAAACTGGAACGGATCTTCCTCTGACCAGCGAAAACGGCCACCCTCTAAGAAGCTCTCTCAAAGAAGCTCTTCTCTCTCCTGTCCCTGGCGCCTCAACGGCCCCCGCCGTGACGGCGAAGCAGGGGACGGAGGAGAGAGAGAAGTCGGCTTCGCCGGAAAAGGCCACACCCGCCCCGGCTGCTGCTGATCTGCCCGAGAAGGCCGAACCGGCTCAGGCTGTTGCTGAGGCCTTCGCTCTGCGGTGGAAGCAGGAACGCGGTACGCGGCCCAACCGGCGTCAGCTTGCTTCGGTCGTCGCCGATGCTGCTGAGGCGCTGGAGGACGGCGACGCCTCGGACTGGCTGACGGAGACCGTGGTGCCGTTCATGGTCACCCGGGGCTACTTCGACCTCGGTCGGGCGAAGACGCACCCGGAGTGCCCGGCGCCGCGCGGTACGGCGGTGCCCGGGCAGCGGCCGCCGGTTCCTGACTGGTGCGGGGAGTGCAACGACGGCGAGCGCCCCGCCACCGTCGCCGAGCGCTTCCGCAAGGACGGTGGCCGCCTGGTCAAGTGCCCCGAGTGCCACCCCGGTGCGGTCCGGCAGCACGTCACGGCCTGACCCTGACTCTCTGATCCGACACACACAAACGGCGGCCGCTCCCGCGAAGAACCGGCCGCCGTTGAGACCCCAACCCGAGAAGGAAGAGATCCGTATGACCAGCATGACACCCCAGAGCCCCGACGGCGAAGGAGACCTGTTCGAGGGCGAGCGCGTACTTCCGGCGCAGCAGAGGCCGGACGTGCCCGAGACGTTCCGCGCCGAGGGCCCGTCGTCCGCTGACCGGTCCTTCGACCGGTTGCCGCCGCAGGATCTGGAGGCGGAGCAGGCCGTTCTGGGCGGGATGCTGCTGACTCGCGACGCAATCACCGATGTGGTCGAGGTGCTCAGCGGCCGGGAGTTCTACCGCCCGGCGCACCTGACGATCTTCCGGGTCATTGTCGAGCTGTACGGCAAGGGCGAGCCTGCCGACCCGATCACGGTCGCCGCCGAGCTGACCGTGCGCGGCGAGATCAACAAGGTGGGTGGGGCGTCCTACCTGCACACGCTCGTCCAGGTGGTGCCGACGGCGGCGAACGCCGAGTACTACGCCGAGATCGTGCGGGACAAGTGGAAGCTGCGGATGGCCGTCGAGGCGGGCACCCGGGTCGCCGCGATGGGCTACGACCAGGGCGCCGAGGCGGACGAGGTCATCGAGGCGGCCGCCAGTGAACTCCTTGCGATGCAGGCGCAGTTCGACACCGGTAAGGACCCCGCCGGGTGGGACACCCCGATGGAGGCGCTGATTGAGGAGTGGGAGGACGACCAGGCGGCCGGCGAGAACCCCGGGCTGCCGATGCCGTACGCCGACCTTCAGAAGATGCTCGCCACGGTGCCCGGCCACCTGGTGGTGCTCGCGGGCCGTCCCGGCATGGGCAAGTCGGTGACGCTGCTGGACCTCATGCGCCACCTCGCGATCGTCCACGACCGTCCGGCCGCGTTCGTGTCGCTGGAGATGGCCCGCCGCCAGATCATGAACCGGCTGATCGCCGCCGAGGCGGAGATCTCGCAGCACTACGTGCGCACCCGGGCCATGGACAAGGAGCAGTGGACGAAGTACGACAAGGTCCGCCAGCGCATCGTGGACTCGCCGCTGAGGCTGATCGTCCCGCCGGGCGGCATCACCGTGCCGCAGATCCGCTCGAACCTGCGCCGCTGGCAGATCGAGGACCGGCTCCCGGCGGCCCTGGCGGTCGACTACCTCCAGATCATCAAGCCGGACACCCAGAGCCGGGGCGGGAACCGGACCAACGAGGTCGACGCCATCGCACGCGGGCTGAAGGAACTGGCCCTGGAGTTCGACATCCCGGTGTTCGCGGCCGCCCAGCTCTCTCGCCAGACCACCGGCCGTGAGAGCAAGGTTCCGCAGCTCTCCGACCTGCGAGAGTCCGGTGAGATCGAGCAGGCCGCCGACGCTGTCGTGCTGCTGCACCGTGAGGACTACTACGAGCCGGAGAGCGAGCGGGCCGGGGAGATCGACCTCATCGTGGCCAAGAACCGTGAGGGATCGACGGGCATCGTGACCTGCGGATTCAGGGGCAGGTTCAGCAAAATCGAGGACATGGGCGTCCAGGCATGACGGGAAGGAAACCGAACAGCATGCTCACTGCCGACAGTGTGACCAACCGCTACGTCACCGCCATGCAGGCCCGGAAGATCACCGACCGGTGGAACGGGGCCTACCCCGCGATGCGGGCCATCCTGGACGACGTGATCAAGGCCCAGCGCGCCGCCGAGCGGCCCACGGTCGACGTGGCCCGCCTGGAGCGGGTCCGGCGCGAGATGGGGCAGCAGGACCGGGGCACCTTCAAGTCCTGCACCCACAGCCCGGGCGCCTTCAGCGTCTCCCACGCGTTCAGCCAGGTGCGCAGGGTGGTGACCGTGACCTCGATCGGCCACCCGGACGCCGGCGCGATCCTCCGGCTGTGCGCCGAGCTGGCCGACGCGGTCGCCGAGGAGGGGGTCGCCCGGCGGGCGGAGTGGGAGGCGGAGCGGGCCGCGGTTCCCGCGCAGCCGGTCGACGGCGGCCGCCACGAGCGGGCAGACTCGGAGCAGCACGAAAGGGGCACGCGATGACCGCACAGCCGATCCACCCGCACGAGCCGGAGCGGGTGCCGCAGAACGCCGAGGGCATCGCGGCCGCGCTGGACGAGGTGAGCCGTATCGAGTTCTACCGCCAGCTGCTGGCCGCCTCGCCGGATCAGGCGAAGGGTGTCCTGCTGTACTGGTGGGGGGAGGCAGTGCTCGACACCGACCCGGCCGGGGACCGGCTCACCGCGGCCGCGCTGGACGGGACGCTGCCGCTGACCGCGGTCAGCGAAGTCATCCGCCGCCGCCGTGAGGCGGGTCTGGCCGTTGAGTGAGCCGTACGACGAGGAGCCGGAGGGCCTGCCCTGCCTGCTGTCGGAGGAGGTCACCGAACTCCTCATGGACCCGAGTCTGCCCGGTGACGTGTTCGGCGCGATCGTGGCGGCCACTGTCCGGATCAATGAGGCCAGGGGTGAGGTGCCGGGCAGCACAGCGTCACCCCGGTGGCCGGAGCAGCGGCGCATGCCGCTCGGCAAGGATGGCTCGCTCGGCATCGCCGAGTACGTGATCGTCGCCGACGCCGATCCGCCGCACATCGTCCTCACTCGCATCCAGCTCTACTGACCCCGCCCGACCCGGGCCCGGCGAGACACTCGTCCCGCCGGGCCCTTCGGCGTTCACCGGCTGGTGCCGTACGGAGCCCGCGACGGCGCCGGCGGGACCGGCCCCCTGGTGATCGACCGGCCACCGAGCCGCCTCACCTCTTAAGAGATGAGTTTGTGGTGCGGGTGTCCGGGTGGGTGCGGGTTCGAGCAACGTGGGGGCTCCGCCCCCACACCCCTGGACCCTCCACAGAGGGGAGGGGGCGCCGTTTTGATCTTGCGGCCCGTGGGTGGTGCTGGGTGGGTGGGGTCGGGGGGTTCCCTCCGCGACAGGGCCCCCGGAGGGGACCATGGCCCGCACCGGAGCGTCAAAGCCAAGCCGCCTTCGGCGGTCGCGCGAGCGCGAGCTTTGACCCCCCGGCACGACCCATGGTCGGCTTCGCCTGCCCTGCCGCGGAGGGAACCCCCCGACCGGCCCGTCGTACGGCGTCCGCCGGAGGGGGTTTCCGGGGGCGGTCGAGGCGCCGGAAATTCCGTTAAAAAAGGCTTCTGACCTGCGGTTTTCTGCGTGTCGGGAGTTGACTCGGACCCCAAAACTTGAGAGTATTAGTTACGTCGAAAGGGGGGCGGGAATCCCCCGGCCGACACCGGGCCGACCGGCCCACACCGAAACCTCAACGAAAGGCCGAACGCCATGAACGACGACCTCACCACCCCGGACCGCGCCGAGCGGGCCCGCACGGTCTGGGAGATGTACCGCGACCTGCACGGCGAGGAGATCCGCTTCCTGATCACCGACCTGCTGCACCTCGCCGACGTGGACGAGCACCCCGGCGGCGGCACGCACGCCGTTCGTAAGGGCATTGCCGACTACCTGGCCGAGCTGCCGGTCTGGCCCGACCAGCCCAAGGAGCCCAAGTACCTGGGACAGTTCCGCCCGGCGGACGAGTGGATCACCATCGCCGAGGGCGACGACTCGGTCGAGCCCGCGGACGTGGCGAACCTCTTGTGGACCCAGATGCAGAAGGCCGACTTCCACACCGACGAGATCCCGGGCCACGTGCAGGACCTGGCCCGCGGCACCGTCCTGGTGGCCGACAACGGCACCGCGTTCCGCGTCATCACCAACCCGGCCCACCAGGGCTGACCCACTCGCCCCGGCGGGGGACGGGGCGGGAATCCCGTCCCCCGCCGGGTCACCGAAAACGCTCAACGAAAGGCCTCTCGTGAAGATTGAAAGCATGGACAGCCGTGACGGATTCACCAAGGGCGACCAGGTGAAGCGGGCCGGAGAAGGCCCCTGGGAGCTTCCGCAGGACGGCGTGGTCCAGGGCTGGTTCACCTACGAGTACGCGCCGACCAAGTGGTACTGCTGCGTGACCTGGGGTGGCCGGTACATCGGCCGCTACCAGGCGAACGAGATCGAGCACGCCGACCAGGCGAAGTGACCTGCGACCGGCGGGGGAGCGGGGCGGGAATCCCGCTCCCCCGCCGGGGCCCCATCACCGAAGAACCTCAACGAGGAGCACGAACATGAGCGCCACCACCCTGACGACCCGCATCGGAGAGCCGGACATCGAGTGCCGCTACCCGGTGATCATCGGGCAGGACCGCGTCATCGGGCAGACCTACCGCTGGCACCGTGACTGGCTGGTCGTCACCACCGAGGGTGAGCACAACCTCCGCCGCCCGCCCAAGGGTGAGAAGGGCATCGACATGGCCGCCGCGTACCTCGCCGAGGAGTACGCCGCCGGTCGCATCACCGCCGTCGCACTGGAGCAGCTCCGCGCCGAGGCCCCGAAGCCGCTGAACGGCCCGGTGCCCCTGCTGCACCCGCGGATGCCCGCCAGCCCGCGCAACATCGCGGGCGCCCACACCGCCTTCTCCGGACTCACCGAGCACCACTGGCGGGCCGTCCTCCACGGCTTTCCCGGCTCGGACAACCCGTGGTTCCTGCGCTGCGAGCTGTGCGGCTGGTCCGGCGTCCGCTACTGGAGCCACCACCGCGGGCGCAACGGCCAGCCGCCGAGCATCTACCGCCACGACGGCGGATGCATCGGCGCCGAGAAGGTCCGCGCCCTGATCCCCGCCTACCAGAAGTAGGCCCGCCGACCGCCGGGCCCGGATCTCACCGGGCCCGGCGCCACCGGCCACCAGACCACCCGGGCGACGACGGGGCGGGAATCCCGCCGCCGCCCGGGCCACACCGAGGAACCTCAACCCCCTTGGAGGGAACCCGTCATGACCGTCTTCGAGCCGACCGAGCAGGCTCGCGCCGCCGCCGCCCGCGCCACCGCCCTCGCGGGCATCGCCCGTCGCCGCACCCTGTTCGCCTCCGCCTGGAACGGCCGCGCGCTGCACGTGCTCGCCGACCTGCTCGACACCGTCGCTCTCTCCTTCTACGAGGACGCCCCGGCGGTCGACGGCATCCCGACCGACGCCGATCTCGCCCTGGCCGCCGCGGAGGTCGTGGCCGCCGAGGCGCCCGGCACCGGCTTCCCGGTCGGACTCGCGCAGTACGTCACCCACGCTGTGACCCGCCGCCCGCTGGTGGTCCCCGGCGCCGAGCGCGCCGCCGACGACGCCCGGCTCGTGGCCGCGCTGGAGACCCTGCACGGCCACCTCGCCGCGGCCGCCACCGAGGACGTCGCGCAGGCCCTGCTGGAGGCGGTGTTCGCGCTGCACGACAAGCGCGCCGACCTCCTCCAGCTCACCCGCGGCTGACGGCCCCACCGCCCGGGCCCGGGCGCCCCGGGCCCGGGCCGGGCTTCCGCCGGCCGCGACCCGGCGCGGGCGCTGGCCGCCCGCGCCGGGCCCCACCGAAGGTGGGCCGGAAGGGGTTCTGAGCTGCGGATCAGCTTGACTCGCACCCCAAAACTTGAGAGTATTAGTTGCGTTGGAAGGGGCGGGAATCCCGACCGGCACCGGCCTCCGGGCCGCACCGAGAACGCTCAACGAACGAAGGGCACACCCCATGATCATCAGCACGCCGCGACTCGACAGCCTCACGGCCGGCGGGACCAACAAGGTCTTCGACGGCATCCGTCTCGCCGACGGGAACGTGCTCACCCTCAAGGTCAGCCCCGGCGCCGAAGAGGCGGAGGTCTTCCTGCTCCCGGGGCTGACCGCGCCTGACACGGAGGCCTGGGAGAGCGAGGACGACTGGGAGGTCTGGCTGACCGGCGGCGAGTTCGGCGACGGCTCGCTGTACCTGGACGTGCCGGTCGAGGCCGTGCGCGACCTGATCGTGCAGCACGGAGGCGAGCACGAGAACCAGGAGGCCCCGTACGCCCCGGAGACGGCGGAGGTCATTGCGACCCGTGCCCTCACCGAGCGGGGCATCACCGTCCACCGCGACGACGACGCCGGGAACACGTGGCTGGTCGTCGGGCACAACCAGACCCGCAAGGGCTTCCCGCGCATGCTCGCCGAGCCCTACGTCGTGCTCTACCTCTACAGCGACGCCGACGACGAGGAGATCACCGTCGACCGGGCGCCCGAGACCGGCGACGAGTGGACCGTGCTCGCCGGTGACGGCACCGGCGCCGAACGCGAGCTGATGACGCGCCCCGCCGACCAGTTCGCCGACTGCGTCGAGGTCATCACCGCGTGGCTCGCCACGCCGCAGGTGACGCCGTCCAGGACCAAGTGACCGACGCCAGTCCGGCGGGGGAGCGGGGCGGGAATCCCGCTCCCCCGCCGGGGCCCGGCACGACCACACCGAACACCTCAACCAGGAGACGACCGTGACGAAGAAGCCCTTCCCTCCGCCGTGCGCCGCCGGGTGCGCCGCCGCCCAGATGGAACTGTTCGCCGCGCCGACCGCCGCGCCGGCCGCGCCGCCCGCCGAGTTCGACTTCGACGCCCACGACTTCGTGGTCGTCGGCGACAGCGGCGGGAAGGACTCCGGAGCCACCGTGCACGAGGTGTGCACCCAGGCCGACAAGGCGGGCCAGCTCCATAAGGTCCGTATCCTGCACTGCGACCTCGGCCGCACCGCGAAGGGGCACTTGGTCGAGTGGCCCGGCGCGCTCGAAGTCGCCCGCGCGCACGCCGAGCAGTACGGCGTCCCGTTCGCCGTCCGCCGCAGCAAGCTGTGGGGGTCGCTGTGGGAGCGGATTCGCTCCCACGGCAACTGGCCCGGGCACTTCGCGCGCTACTGCACGAGCGACACGAAGACCGTGGTCGGCCGGGACTACGTGGACGAGACCGGCGACGAGCTGAACCTGGGGCGCCCGCCCCGGGCCGGGTATGCGATGGGTATGCGGGCCGAGGAGTCCCGGGCCCGCGCCAAGAAGCCCGAGATCGAGCGGAACCGCATGAGCGGCAAGGGCACGCTGCGGGTCGTGACGACGTGGCTCCCGGTCCACAAGCTCACCACCGAGGACGTGTGGAAGGTCCACCGGGACAACGGCATCGAGCACCACGAGGCCTACGACCAGGGCATGCGACGCCTGAGCTGCCGGGCCTGCCCGCTCGCGCACACCGACGACCTGGTGCGCTCCGCACAGCTCAACCCCGGGCTGTTCGCCGAGTACGCCGAGGCCGAGGCCGACATGGGCCACCAGTTCAAGAAGTCCATCAGTCTGCGCGGGATCATCGAGCGCGCCCGTAGCTGACCGGCCTGGAGCCGGACATCGAGCGGCCCGGCGGGGCGCAAAAGCGTGGGAATCCCGCCGGGCCGTGCGGTCCGGCCACCGAGGGCCCTCAACAGCCCACAACCGAACCAGTCACCATCGTATCCACGACCGACACCACCAGGAGCACACCGTGAAGACCGTCGACGGCCGTCAGTGGGCGAACCGCGAGGACCTGATCGAGCACAGCGGATACAGCCGGGCCACCCTCGGAGCCCTGTGGCGCGACCGCCGGACCAACGGCCACCCCGCAGCCCGCGAGATCGACGGCGTCATGCACTGGGACCTGGAGGTGTGGGACGCCTGGTTCGAGGAGCACCGCCAGCGGCCCCGAGACCTGTCCGGCGTCGACCGCAGCGGTGACCCGGACGAGCCGCTCCCGCCGGCGAAGCAGGCCCGCGTGCTCGGCGTCGATGCGGCCCGGATCACCCAGTACGCCAAGACCCCGCCGCCCGGCTGGCCGGACCCGGTCCACGTTGAGCAGTTGCCCACCCGCACCCGTGAGTACCGCACCCGGGCGCAGCTGTGGGCATGGGTCGACAACCCGGTCAGCGGGTTCGGCACGACCGGCGGACGCCCCTCCGGCCCCGATCCCAAGACCCGTGCGGCGAAGGCGGGGAAGCCCGACCCGCGCGTCCGGCTGGCCGCCGAGGCGTTGGCGGAGCTGTCCGGCATGAAGCCCGGTGAGGTGGCCGCCGTCCTGGCCGAGCGCCACGGCCAGTCCGTGGACACCTGGAAGCGGATCGTCACCCAGGCCCGCCGGTCATAGCGGCGGCCGGGCCGGACGATGGCCAGCGCGACCCCGGAGCCGGGTTCCGCGCTGGCCATCGGCATGTCGGGAGGCGGGGGCTGAGGCCGCATCATGAGTCACCTCTTAAGAGGTGAGGCGGCATCTCGCCGGGGTTTACATGGCCAGACGTCGCCCGTGCGGCGGGTCTCGCTGTTGTGCGCGTGGCGAAGAGCAAGCGGGAAGGGGAGGGGAGGCGGGCCGGGGTCCGGAGTGCCGTCCGCCGGGCGGGAGTTGGGCCAGGCGCCGTACTGCCGCCGTCACGGACGCGCCAGCGTGAGCAGGCCTTGCGGCACGGCCGTGGCTGAGGGGGAGCGGCTGCTGCCGCGCTGCGGCCGGGGCCGTCGAGCTGGTCAGCCCTGCCCGCATCGTCGTGGCCGAGCGCCCGTCTGCGGGCCGGAAAGGGGCGCGCGAAATCCTCGGAAAATCGCCTCTGACCTGCGGCTTTGCATGGTGTCGGGGGTTGACTCGCACCCTAAAACTTGAGAGTATTAGTTACGTCGGAAGGGGCGGGAATCCCGACCGGCACCGGCCCCCGGGCCACACCGAGAACCCTCAACGACACCAAGGACGTGGCCATGGGAATCACCCACGCCTCCGCCGGCGGGATGCTGAGCCTCTTTCGCCCCGCGACCGGCACCAGCGCGGACTTCGCCGCCGACGCCGCCGAACAGGAAGCCGAGGACGCCGCCGCCATCGACGCGGCCGCCGGGCACCCCGCGCTGACCGAGTGCCAGACGGCCGCCGCCCTGCTCACCGAGTACGCCGCCCTTAACCCCGGCAAGCAGGCCGAGGAGTGGGCGTTCAACGCGGTCGAGCGCATCGCCGAGTGCGCGTACGCCGTGACCGAGGGATACGGGGAGCGCGTCGAGGAACTCGCCCGCGAGGCCCGCGGCGAGCGCGCCGCCGTCGCGCTGGGACGGTTCGAGGTCCAGGGCCCGGTCACCGCCGAACGGCTCGCCGCCCTGGACGACGAGACCCGCGCACTGCTGGAGTGGTACGCGGCGCCGTTCCCGATCGAGTGGCTGTTCGCGCCGGAGCGCGACACCTTCGGCCGCATCCTCCGTAAGCGCGTGGTCGTGCTCTTCCACGGTCCCGGAGGACTCTCCCTTGGTCTGCGTGATGTCCTTGGCGCGGACGTCGACATCATCGGCATCGACCTGGACGGCGGCGCCGTCGCCACCGCCGTCGCCGCCGGACTGCGCGTCATCCACGCGGACGTGACCGCGCTTGACCCGGAGAACCCCGCGCTCCAGTTCGTCAGCATCATCGCGCTGACCCCGCCGTGCCAGGCGTTCACCCCGAGCGGACTCGGCAAGGGCCGGTACACCGCCGCCATCGACGTCATCTGCCGCGTGATCTGGGAGGCGGGCGCGGCCGCCGGGTTCCTGCCCTGGGAGCACTCGGAGACCGGCTACGCGCCCCGCTCCGGCGACACCTGGGACGAGGTCCGCGCGCCGCTCGCGCAGCTGGAGGACCCGCGCGCCGGACTGATGGCGGAGGTCATCATCTGGCCGCTCGCGATGCTCGCGCGGTCCGGCGGCGGCATCCTGGAGTGCGTCATGGTCGAGCAGTCGAGCGCGCTGCCCCGGCAGATCGAGGACGCGTTGTTCGGCGAGCTGAAGCAGGCCGGTTGGCACACCACGGAGGCCTGGACGCTGGACGCGGTCGACTACGGTGCGAGCCTCCGAAAGCGCCGGTTCATGGCCGCCCACCGCGGCAGCGAGAAGCCGTTCGTGGACGTCGTCCCGAACGAACCGATCCCGGCTCCGACCTTCGCTCAGGTGGTCGGCTGGCCCACCGGTCGCACCTACCTGACGCGCGGTCACCGGCCCGTTGATCCCGAGACCGGCCGGGCCAAGGGCGGCGGCTCGCGCAGCGCCGATCTCCCGTCGACCTGCGTCACCGCGACCGCCTACGGATGGGCAGACTCCGAGACCGGCGAGACCATCAGTCAGTCCGACATCGGCCGCCTGGTGGGCTTCCCCGCCGACTACCCGTGGACCCACGTCGGACGAGGCCGCGGTGTGCGCAACGTCGCCCAGCAGGCGGCGGACGCGGTCTGCCCGATGGTCTCGGCCGCCATCTTCGGGCGCATCCTCGGAGACGCGAACTGGGAGACCAAGGTGCGGCACTACGTGCACGAGCTGTACGGCATCGACACCGGCACGAGTGCCGCCGAGCCCGAGCAGCTGGACCTGTTCGCGGCGGCGTAGCCGAGGCCCCGGCGGACCGCGCAAGAGGCGGTCCGCCGGGGCCTTTTCGGCGGGGACCGTCGACATGGGGAAGCCCCCAGCAGGCCGGGTGATGAGCGGCATCCTGCTGGGGGCTTCGTGTACCCGCGCCCACGGGGGTGGCGGCGGGTACGACCCGGGGGGAATGGTCTTATGCGGGCGAGCGCGTACGCCCCGAAGAGGCGGCGGTGCGCGGCCGGTTCGGGGTGAGCCGGTCCAGCCGTTCGTACAGTCCGCGCAGGACCTGCGCCCGCTCCTTTATGGCGTCGACGGTCGGTTCCGTGGGGGTGCTCAGTCGGCTCGTGGCGTCGGCGAGGACGGTCTCGGTCAGCGCGCGGGAGCGGCTGTCTTCGGGGAGCCGGTTGCACAGGCGCCGGACGTCGAAGGCGACGAGGTTCGCGTGCCCGGTGAGCTGAAGTGCGATCTGCGCGCAGTCGTCCGGTGGCAGGTCGGCGGACGCGTCCAGGGCGAGCACCGTCTTGACCAGCAGCAGGTACGGCTCACGGTCGAGCGGGAGCCTCGCGTAGATGGCGCCGTGCGGGTCATACGCCGCGCGCGCGGTCATGACGCGGCCTCTTCGGGGGAGGCCTTCCAGCCGTCGAGCATGGCCAGTCCGTCGTACAGAAACCGTGGAGTGAGACGGCCGGCGGGGAACTCGTCCAGCGAGTCCGGATCTCGTTCGACGGGGGACTCGTCCACACCGCTTTCGACGGCCAGGTCGATCCCGGGAAGCGGCGGACGGCTCAGCCAGACGGCCGCCCACGAACCCGGGGACGTCGTCGCGTCCGCAGGCGTCAGCACCCACGATCCGCCGGGCAGTACCCGCACCCCGTCAACGCCCGTCCACAGGTTCGCCCAACCACCTTCCACGAGCGCGGTGAGCTTGCCGCCCATGTAGTCGGCGATGAGGCTGTGGCCGTGTTCGACGGGCAGTTGCTGTGCGTCGAGCGCGGCCAGGCCCCGTTCCAGCGGGAGTACCACGGCGTCCCACCGCCGGTCGACACGTCGCAGCCGGGTCGACCACCTCGACGCGCTCCCGAGCGCATCGAGGAGCAGCGCATCACTGGGCACCGCCAGCGCGGCCCAGGTCAAACGTGAGGGAGTCTTCCGCTTCCGGGACTTGGCCATATCCGCACGGTAGAGGCGGTACAACAGAGTGAGACCACGCAATGTGCGTGGGTCGTCTGGACTCCGCCCCGGAGCGCACCCATGGACAGCAGCTTCTTCGGCCGTCAGGTCAAATACTTCCGCACCAGACGCGGCATGACCGTGCGGGAGTTCGCCTCCCTCATGGGCAAGTCGGTGCGCTGGGTCGAGGACCTGGAGGCGGGCAACCGGCAGGCCGACCCGAACCTGTCCGTGGCCCGGCTCGCCGCCCTGCGTCTGGGCATCACGCTCGACCGGCTGATCGCCGAACCGGTCGACGAGGAGTGCGCCGGGGAGGGCGAGATCGCAGCCGTTCGCGCCGCGCTCCAGCGGCACGACGTCATCACCGGCATGTGCGACGACTCGCACGCCGCACCGATCGCCGTCGCGATGCTGCGGCGCGGCCTGGACTACTCCCGGACGGCCTTCCAGTCCGGCCATTTCCAGCAGCTCAGCAACGACATTCCCACCCTGCTGGTCGACGCCACCCGGGCCGCCCACCGCCACGCCGGCGGCGACCAGCTCACCGCCTACGGAGTACTCAGCCTCACGCTCGAACTCGCCGAGGCCGCCGCCATCAAGTGGGGCGACACCGAGCTTGCCGTACTCGCCGGACACCGCGCGGTCGCGGCCGCCGAGCACAGCCAGAACCCGGTCATCATGGCGTCGGCCGCGCGCCACCTGGGCGACGCCATGACGATGCACGGCGAGGCGGCGGCCGCCGCTGAATTCATCCTCGCCGCAGCCACCCGCCTGCAACTCGACCTGCTGCGCAGCGGACCCGAGGGATACTCCGTCCTCGGCATGCTGTTCTTGAAAGCG
The DNA here is from genome assembly GCF_058673395.1 of Streptomyces sp. HUAS MG56. NCBI lineage: Bacteria > Bacillati > Actinomycetota > Actinomycetes > Kitasatosporales > Streptomycetaceae > Streptomyces > Streptomyces sp. HUAS MG56. The sequence continues at coordinate 15,913 of NZ_JBZWEN010000003.1, forward strand.
GCGATGGCGGAGGCCGCGGCCGCGGAAGCCGAGGACCGCCACCCCGAGCGGCACACCCGCCGCGTCCCGGAACTCCTCACCGAGGCCGACGAACACGCCGCCCGCCTCGGCGGCGACGCCAACCACCTCTACACCGCGTTCGGCCCGACCAACGTCGCGGCCTACCGCGTGGCCGCGCACGTGCATCTGTCCGAGGGCGCCGACGCCGTCGCCGTGGCGCACGGCATCCCCGCCCCCGCGTTCCATGCCCTGCCGCGCGAGCGCCGGGCCCACCTGCTGGCGGACCGGGCCCGCGGCGAGACCCAGGCCGGACTGCGCGAGGACGCCGTGACGACACTGCTGGAGGCAGAGGAACTTGCCCCGGAGGAAGTACGGTGCCGCCCCCGGACGCGCACGCTGGTCGAGGACCTGCGTCTGCTCGGCGTCCCGCCGTCCGTCCAGGGGCGGTTGCGTCTGCTCGCTGATCGTTGTGGACTGCCCCGGTGACTCAAACCCTGTATCTGATCTCCTGCGCCGCCCCGCCCGCCCAGCACCTGCCGGTCCCCATCCGCGCCGCCAAGGCCGCCGGATGGGACGTGTGCGTGATCCTGACGCCCAAGGCATACCGGTGGCTGACCGAGGACGCGCCGGGCGCCGTCGAGGAGCTGGAGAAGCTGACCGGTCACCCGGTGCGCCACGAGTACAAGCTTCCGTCGCAGGCGGATGTGTTGCCCGAGGCGGACGCCATGCTGGTGGCCCCGCTGACCACGAACAGCCTCAACAAGTGGGCGGCCGGGATCAGCGACACGCTCGCCCTCGGACTGATCACTGAGGGCATCGGGCTGAGGAAGCCGATCGTGGCGCTGCCGCACTGGAACGACGCCCAGGACGCCCATCCCGCCGTGCACCCCAGCGTCGCCACCCTGCGCGAGGCGGGAGTGACGGTGCTGCTCGGCGAGGGCGGTTTCGTGCCGCACCGACCACGCCACGGCAACGTCAACGCCTACCCATGGCAGGCGGCTCTGGACGCACTTCCGGCCGTGCGGTAGCCGCATCCGGCCGTTCCAGTTTTCTGGAAGGCCCGCCCGCCCGGGGCGGCAACTGCACGACGATGCCGACCACCAGCACGGCCGGGGCGCCGACCCGGGGCGCACATGCGAAGAGGGGCCCCGCAGGGCCCCTCTCTCGTTCTCCGGCCGGTCAGAGCGACGGACTTCCGGAAGCCGTCGCCACCGGTTCTCCGGCGCCCTCCTGTGCGGGTACCGCAGCCGCCGGCGGGGCGGCCGCAGTCCCCGATGTGGCCGACCCCGTCGTCTCCTTCTTCGCTGCGGTCTTCCTGCCGCGCGGGCGTCCCTTGGGCTTCTTCACGGGTTCCTCGGCGCCGATCGCCTTGAGTTCCTCCGCAGTCCAGCCCGCCGCCTCTGCGGTGGCGAACGCCTCGCCGTACGGCTCGTCCAGCGCGGCCAACTGCCGCTGGAGTTCCTGACGCTGCTCCAGGATCTCCGCCAGCGGCTCAAACGCCGCCTCGCGGGCCGCCTGGATCTCCTTCATCCGCTGCCTGATCTCGTGTGCATTCGCCATACCGTGATCGTACTTGCACGTCGCCGTCGGCGGCCGCGGGGGACGCCTCATCACCGCAGGCCGCAGGGGTTTTTGACGGTCTGGCGCATACAGCGTGTGCGCTTCCGGCGGCAGTAGCCACCGGAAGCGAGTTAGTGCTTACTGGGCCCAGTAAGCGTGATCCCCGGCTTTCGGCCCATTACTGTGGGCGGCCGGTGATCTTTGGTCCGAGCACGGACCGGGGGGTTGGGGAGGGGGCCGCCGTGGCAGAGCCACCAGCAGCGGACGGCCGGCGCCGGGCGCCGAAGCGCCGCCGAGAGCGCGAGGCCGAAGGCACTCGCGACAACCGCATCAAGGTCTCCTACAACGACAACGAGCTGGCCATCGTGAACGAGGCTGCCGCCCGAGACAACCAGGCCCTTGCCTCATGGATCGGCGACGCTGCCCTGAACGTGGCCACGGAGAAGGTCGTCCCCGTCTCCACCGACTCCCGTGACGTCCTCGCCGAACTGATCCAGGCACGCAACCAGGCCTCGCGCCTCGGCAACAACGTCAACCAGATCGCCAAGGCTCTGAACGCCGACGGCACGGTGACCGGCGCGCAGCTCGCGGCCACCTTGGACGCGATCCTCAAGAGCGTGCGCCGCATGGACGAGGCGACACTCCAGGTGATGCGAGAGCGGCGGCCGCGGTAGTGGTGCCGAAGAGAGCCAGAGACGGTGATGACACCTGGGGTCTGCTGGACTACCTGTACGGTCCGGGCAAGCGAGACGAGCACACCGACCCGCACATGGTGGCGTCGTGGGACGACCCGTACGTCGAAGACCCGGCGCGCTCGCCGGACATGACGATCGCCGACCTGGCGCTCATCCTGGACGCTCCGGTGCACGCCCTGCTGGGCAAGCGACCGGCCAAGCACGTGTACCACGTGGCGGTGCGGAACGCGCCCGAGGACCGGCTCTTGACGGACGCGGAATGGGCCCGGGTCGCCCGCGAGATGATGCACGCCTCCGGTATCGCCAAACACGGAGATGACCAGGCCTGTCGGTGGGTGGCGATCCGTCACGCCGACGACCACATTCACATCGTCGCGACGATGGCCCGGCAGGACGGACGGCAGCCGCGGATTCGGCAGGACATCCCGAAGATGCACGCAGCCGCGAGGAAGTTCGAGGTCGAGTTCGGACTGCGTCGGCTGACTCACGGAGACAAGACCGCGCGGAAGTGGCCGAAGACGGGGGAGCAGGAGAAGGCGGTTCGGCGCGGACTGTCGGAGCCGGTCCGCGAGACGCTTCAGCGCACGGTGCGCGAGGCGGCGGCCGCCGCCGTGAGCGATGCCGATTTCTTCGCCCGGCTGGCTTCCTCTGGCGTGCGGGTGAAGCAACGTGTGGCGCCGGACGGGAACATCACTGGGTACTCCGTCGCCATGCCCGGCGACCGCGACAACGAGCAGCACGCGGTGTGGTTTCCCGGTGCCCGGCTCGCTCCCGACCTCTCCCTTCCGCGCGTCCGAGAACGCTGGCAGAACCCGACGCCTGTACCGGCGGTCGCGCCGGCGGAGATGTGGCGCGAGGCGGAGCGCCGCGTGCGCGAGGCAGCCGACCAGCTCGGCGCGGGCGGACTGCACCAGGGAGCCGGAGACGTCGCCGCACTCGGCGACCTCATCGTTGTCGCCGCGGTGATCTCGCCGCGCATGGTGCGTGACCGGTTGAGGGACGCGGCGTGGGAGTTCGAGCGGGCGTCGCGTGTTCCGGGTGACCGTGCGCTGGAGGGTCAGGCGCGCGGGCTCTACCGGGAGTCGGCGCAGTTGCTGTCCCGGTCGGCGGCCGCGGCGGGCCGCAGTGACACGGTCGCCGCGCTGGGGTTCTTGCTGGCCCTGGTGATGGCGATCGAGGCCTCCCGGCGCTGGCACCAGGCGCAGGAGCACCGGGCTCAGGCGGAGGCCTCCGGGCGGGCTGGTCGACTGCTGCGTGAGGCGGTCGAGGTGACCGCCGGCGCGAGCGCGGCACGCGAGTACCGACCACGTCCGAAGCGCACGTCCGCCCGGCCTGCGGGGGCTCGCCGGATACCGGCTGTCTCCGGTGAGAGGCCGATGGCGGACGTGCTCCAGCAGGCGGTTCCCGAGCACGCTCGGACGGTGCTCGCGGACCCGGCGTGGCCCGCACTACGCACACGGTTGGCGGCAGTGGAGAATGCAGGGGAGGACCCGGCCGACGTCCTGGCCGCGGTCGCCGCCCGGCGGGAGTTGGGATCAGCGGACTCCATCGCCGAAGTGCTTACATGGCGGTTGGACGGGTGGCAGCGTCAGCGCGGTGCGACAGCGGCCGCCACCGGCAAGAGCCCGTCACCGACGTCCTCGGGCGGTACCGGCCGCACCGGCACGCCGCGCAAGACGGGGGCGCCCGGACCGACACGTCGGCCGCCGGGCGACGAGCAGCGCAAGGGCCCGAGACGGGCTCGGTAACGAGGGGAGCGAACATGACTACACCGACACCAGAGGAGCGGGCAGGGGAGGCGTTCGCAGAGGCCGCCGCCGAGGCGGTGGAGACCTCCGTGATGGCGGTCCGCCTGATCCTGGCCATCGCGGACGCGGTACGTCGCTATCAGCAGCAGAAGGCCGGGAAGGAGGACGAACTCCCGGACGCCGAGGAGTCGGTGGCGGAGGCCTCCGCCGAGGCGAAGAAGCTGTTGCCGTCGGACATCAGCGCCGCCCTGCTGGAGGGCGCGGACTGGCCCCAGCTCGCACAGACGTTGGTGGCGCTGAGGCGTGCCGGGGTGGACCTGGAGACGATGCTGCCGCGCGTCGGCGAGGTCGCCGTGATGGTGCGCGACCAGGTCGCGGCGAACGCCGAGCGGGTGGCGCGCGAGGGCACGGAGGAGTGGACGAAGGCGCTGCGCGAGACACTTCCGGCGGGGCCGGTGCGCGAGGCGATCCTGTCGTCCCCTGCGTGGCCGGAGATGGCTGCGACGATGGCGAGTCTGGATGCGCGCGGGGTCGATGTGCGGGCGATCCTCGCGTCCGCGCACGAGCAGGGCCTCGGTGTCGACCGCGCGGTGGCGAAGGTTCTCGCGGCGGGGGCGGCGCCGACCACGAGCCGGGACGCGATGCTGTCGTACGGGCCGCTGACGACGGGTCTGGACATCCCGAAGGATCTCGATCTGTCCGACCGTGCGCGGGCACTTCGGCAGCTGGCGATCTCGCCGACGGAGAACGCCAAGTACTCGCGGTGGGTGCTGGAGGCGATGCCGGGGCGTGAGCGTGAGGCGCAGATGCTGCTGACCGCGCGGCAATGGCCGTTGATCGCCCGTCGGATGGCCCAGATGGAGGACGAGGGCAGGCCTGTGCGGGAGCACCTGACGCGGGTGATGGCAGACCCCTCGTGGGAGAAGGGCCCGGCGTCGGGGCTCGGTTCTCGGCTGGTGCAGGCGACCAACGACGCGTTGCGGAAGCCGGTCGGTGCCCCGGCGGATTCCCGGGTGCGGGTGAACACCGCGGCGGCCCGTGCGCAGTCGCCGAGCGTGGGCCCTACTAAGGCGGGCGCGAAGAGTGCGGCAACCGCCGAGCCGGGGGTGGCCGCGCACCGGCAGGCCGGGCCCGCCACGAAGAGCGGCAAGACCCGGTAGAGCATCGCCCGACGCACGTGTGCCGCAGACCGGATGTCGGTCTGCGGCACACGTCGTTTCGGGTCAGGGACGGGTGGCTCCGTAGTAGTCCGAATCCGGCATGGCGGAGGTCAGGGGAGCTACTTCGACGGAGCGGCCCGTGCGCGGCGCCTGCACTACGTTGCCATCACCCGCGTAGATCGCGACGTGGTAGATGGAGCCGCTGCCGCCGTGCGACCAGAACAGCAGATCGCCGACTTGGAGGTCGCTGCGGGAGACGGGGTGATCGGACGTGGCGCCGTACTGCTCGGCCGCGGTGCGCGGCAGCTGTGTCTTGGGCCAGAACGCGTACTGGACCAGGGAGCTGCAATCGAATCCGATGGTGCTGGATGCGGAGCACTGGCCGTCGAGGTAGCCGTTGGTGCCGTCGCAGTATCCCTTTGTCGGACCGTTGGGTCCGCCGCCGCCCCACGCGTACGGGGTGCCCATCCGGCCGACCGCTTTGCGCACGGCGTCGGCGGCGTAGCCGGAGCCGGATACCTGGAGCAGGCTGGGGCCCTGGAAGCGCGGCATGATGGACAGGATGATCTGTACGTAGTCGTAGGTCTCGCCGTTCGCGAACGACTTCGGCGGCACTCCCTTGAACTGCTGGACGCGGGGCCAGCCGGCGTTGTACCCGGCGAGTGCGAGCCCCCGGACGTCACCGGGGTAGCCGGAGGATTTCGCCTGCTTCAGCAGGGAGCACATCATCCGGCCCTGCGCCATGACGGCGTCGCCTATGTCCCACGGGCTCGCCTCGCCGTTGCCGTCGTCGTCGCGTCCCCATGTCGCGAACGTCGAGGGAAGGAACTGTGCCGGGCCCACGGCGCCGGCGTCGCTGGTGGCTTCCTTCCGGGAGGTCTTGAACTTGGACTCCTGCCACAGCTGAGCGGCGAGCAGGGCCGGGGTCATCTCCGGTTCCTTGCAGGCTTCGTCCGCTTTGAGGATCCACTTGCGGAACTCGTCAGGGACGCCTCGCAGTCCGCCGTTGTTGGTCGTTTCGGTGGCGGAGGCGTTGTCGTCGGCGATGACGACTCCCACCACCACGAGGATCGAGAGTACGACCGTGCCTATGACCGCGGCGGCAGCTCCTATGAGCACCTTCACGTGCTATCCCCCCGTGCTTGTTTCTCTCTTCGCTGTCGTGCCGGTTGTGTGACTTTCTGCCGTACTAGATCACGAGGTACTGGGCGGGTGCGCCTCCTTTGGGGTGGGGCCGGGCGGTGTGCGGGCCCGCGGCTCACGTAGGGTCGGCGTGGGTCCGGGGTGGGGCGATTTCGCTCAGCGAAATGCGGTCCGCTTCACGGCGTGCGGCGAAATGAAGGCGCGCGTGTGCGAGGCATTCGGCGACTCGGGGGTGTGACGGATGGGCGTGGGAGCTGACGCGGCGGATGCTGCGGAAGGCACCAGTCGTGGACGTGGCGTGGTCCGGCAACTCCCCTTGTATTGCTGGCAAATCCGCCTCCTTCGTCCATTGCCGTAGAGCGACACGTTGTGACTGACCTCCGGCTACCGCGAAAACGCGACCCGGGTTTGTCAGACGTTCACGCTAACCTCAGTGATCCCACGAACCCAATATCGTGACTTAAACGAAGGCAAACAGGGGGGAGTTGCGGCATGACCGCCCAATCGGTGACATCAACCCCGGGCGCCGGTGCCCCGGTTGCCCTTCGGTACGGGCTGATGCCCGTCGACGGAAACGGCATTGCCGTGGCGACGGTCGCCGCGATGCTCGACAACGGCGCCGGCGGCGCCCGGGCCCGCGTCCTGGCGCCGGGGGAGGTGCTCCCCTACGGAACCGCCCCGGTGCTGGTGACCGACATGACGCTGTACGGCGTGACGCGGCTGGAGGAGACCCTGCTGCGCTGGGGGCCGCTGCCGAAGCCCTGGCTGGTGTGGGTGGCCGATGCCCCGGGCCGTGCGGTGCAGGACGCCCGCTTCCTGGTCCGTGCGCTGGAAGGGCGTCTGGCCGGGGTGGCGAAGGTGCCGTACCTGCCGGTGCTGCGCGCCGTGAAGGGGCCGGGGGAGGCCCTGGAGTACAAGGACGTCCGGGCCGCGGCCGAGCGGCTGCGGCGCACGATGGAAGGGAAATGAGCATGGCCATGGAGCGGCTTGCCGCAAACGTGTACCTCGCGGGCGGAGGCCTCATCCCCGGGGCCAAGCCGACGAAGATTCCCGGCATGGACGGTCCGGTCTCCCAGATCTTCGGCTACGGGTTGTGGCTGCTGGTCCTCGCCGGGGCCGGTGGCGTGGGCTACGGGCTGTTCAAGCTCGGTATCTCGGACAAGAGCCGCAACGGGGGCGGCAGCGAGCCGTTCAAGTGGATGGGCGGCGGGATCGCGGTGCTCATTCTGTCCGGCTCCCTGATCGCCATCCTCAACGGCATCACGGGCTGAGGAGGAGGGGGACATGGGACGCACCAGGGGAACATGGAACACCAGGGCCCTGTGGCTCGCGGGCGCCGCGCTCGCGGCTGTGCTCGCCCTGACGGGTTACGCGGCGCTCAGCGGCGGTGACGACGGAGGCAAGGGCACCCCGGCGGGCAAGGGCGGGGCGAGCGCGAGCGCGTCCGCCTCTCCGGGGCCGTCGGCGACGTATGCCCCGCCGACCGACTGGACCGAACCGGATCAGTGGGCGGCGCTCCCGCGGGGGGAGCGCACCGACAGCCGGGGCAGTACGGTCGGCTTCCCCAAGAGCGCCGAGGGTGCCGTGGCGATGATGGTGGCCGCCAACACGACCGCCATCCAGGGCAGTACGTCCAACGTGGACGAGCAGCTGCGCATCTACCACTCGTACATCGGCCAGGCTGACCAGTCCGCGCAGAACGCGCAGGCGATCCAGAAGAACGCCCAGGCGAGCGACAAGGATCTGGCCCAGCAGATGGGTGTGAGCCCGGGGCAGCCGCTGCCGTCGGGTGCGTACGTCCGCAGCACCGTGGTGGGCTTCAAGATCATCGACAAGACCGACGGTGAGGTCAGTGCGTGGCTGCTGTCCCGGGTGGTGCAGAAGGACGGGGAGATGAAGAAGGAGTCCTCCTCCTACACCCGGACTCTGGCCGGTGCGCAGTGGCAGGGCGGCGACTGGAAGCTCACCGGGGAGGCCACCGCCACCGCGCAGCAGGACGTCCAGGGGCAGACCCAGCCGTCGATCGTCGCGCCGGGTGACCCAGCCTTCAATGCCTCGGGCTGGACGGCGATAAGGCAGGCGTCGTGATGAGGCTGAAGCGGCGGCTCGTAGCGCTGGTGCTCGCGCTGGTCGCGGTGTTCGGGGTGTCGGTGTCCGCGCCGCAGCCCGCAGCCGCCGACGGGATCATCGGCAAAACCATCGAGGGGGCGTGCCGGATCGGAACCGGCCCGGTGCTGGGGACGATCCTGGGCGGCGGCGGCCAGCTGACCGGCCTCGGCGGTCTGACCGGCTCGGACATGTGCCAGGTGGTCGGCGAGGCGGGCGAGAAGCAGATCAAGAAGGCCTGGAAGAACGTCTGGGACTCGATCTTCGGCGACATGGTCAAGTCCGCCGTGGACGCCGCGAAGTGGGTCATCAAGAAGACGCTGACGTTCGCCCTGCTGGGACCATCCGTGGATCTGGCGGGCACCGGTCTGTGGAGCGGGAACGCGACGCTCGCGGGCATGCTGGTCTGGCTCGGGCTGGTGATCGCCGTGGCCGGGATCATCTGGCAACTCGGCAAGATGGCCGTGACCGGGCAGGCCAAACATGCCGGCCGGGCGATGGCGGGGTGGGTGGAGAACCTCCTCCTGTCCGCCCTCGGCGTGAGCCTGTTCGCGTTTCTGCTGACGCTCGGGGACGCGTTGAGCAGCGGTCTGGTCAACGCGACCTTCAAGGACGACGGCCAGGCCTACGAGCGGATCATCGCGGTCATGCTGCCCGCCATCTCGAACCCGATCACGCTGGCCGGTGTGGTCGGCGTGCTGCTGCTGATCGGCTTCATCCAGATGGTCATGATCTTCCTGCGGCAGAGCGCCATCCCCATCATCTGCCTGCTGCTGCCCGTGGCCGGCGGAGGACGCACCGGCGGCGAAGCGACCCGCAAGTGGGCGCCCACCCTGATCACCACCGGCATGGTGATCATCGCCTACAAGCCGATCGTCGCCGTGATCATCTGCACGGGGTTCGCGGAGTTCGGGCACGCCAAGACGTTGACTGAGTGGCTGCGCGGCTGCGCCACCCTGATCCTCTCCATCCTCGCGCCCGGCCCGCTCACGCGTATCTTCGCGCCGTTCGGCGCGGCGGTCGGTGCGGGCATGAGTTCCGGCGGAGCCAGCGGAGCGCTGTCCGCAGCCGCGGGCTACATCGCCGGGAAGGCCAGCGACGGCGACAGCGGTGACGACGGCGGCAACGGCGACAGCGCCCCGACGAACGCGGTCGACCACGCCCGGTACGTCGAGCGAGAGATGGGCAGCCAGGGCGGCAACGGCGGCTCCGGCGAGGACGGCGGCCGGGGCGGCGACGCCCAGGAGCAGGCCGCGCGCAACGACGCCGCACGCGTGCCCAACCAGGCAGGACCCGAGGGTGTTCCGGGCACGGGCACGGCCACCGGCGAGGGCGTGGTCGGCACGACGGGCGCCGTCGGCAGCGCGACCGCTACCGGGGGCACCACGGCCGCCGTCAGTGGCGGCATCCAGGTCCTGGACGGCATCAACGACGCCATCCAGGGAGCGAGCGGACAAGTGGGCGGGGGAGACCAGCAGTGAGTTCGCACGAGGTACCCAAGTCGCTGATGGTCGACGGCTTTCGTACCCGCCGGTCTTTCGGACTCGGCGGCCTGAGCCGCACCGCGACAATGATCGCGGCAGGGGTCCTGACGGCGGACGGTCTGATCGCCACGCAGCAGCCGCTCTCTTTGCTGGTCACCCTGCCGGTGACCAGCATGGCCATCGGGCTGGCCGCCGCCCGCCGTCACGGCATGTCGGCGCTGGCCTACTACTGGGCCAAGGCCTCCTGGCGGCGGGCGGCGCGCTACGACGGCACCTCCTTCCGCAGGCTGCTGCTGCCGCACCCGTACGCCCTGGACCTGCCGGGCGTCGGAGCCAGCAGCACCCTGATCAAGGCGCACGATCCGACCAGCGGTCGGCCTGTCGGCGTCGTCCACGACCGCACCACCGGCTACATGACCCTCACCACCCTCCTCGCGCCGGGCGGCAGCCTCATGGCGCCCACGGGCGCGGTGCAGAGCAGTCTGCGCACCTGGGCGTCCGTGCTGGACGCGATGAGCACGGACGAGCAGGTCAAGGGCGCGTCCGTGACCATCCAGATCACCCCGGGCGCCGGAGAGGCGCTCGGCGACGACGTGGCGGCCCGCAAGGACCCGGGCGCCCCGCAGCTCGCGAAGCAGATCATTGACGAGCTGGTCCGTACGACCCCGCGCGCCACCGCCAGCGTCGCGCCGTGGATGAGCGTCACCGTGGACCCGAACGCCACCGCCAACGCGCCAGCGGATCTCGCCGAGCAGGTCGCCGAGGCGCTGCGGGTGGTCGACGGGCTCGACCTCTCCGGCACCGGGACGGACATCGAGCGCCGGGCAACCGACGTCGACCTGCGCCGGATCGTCCGCGCCGCCTACGACCCGGACGTTTTCAACGCGCGGGACAAGGAGTTCGAGGAACTCAGCTGGAGCGAGTGCGGGCCGCAGGCCGCCGACGACGGCTTCGAGGAATACAGCCACGACGGCGGGGTGTCCATCAGCTGGGTGTTGCGGGAGATGCCGCGCCGTCCCATCCCGTACAGCGTGCTGCTGCCCCTGCTGGCCCCCGGGCGTTACCAGCGGCGCATCACCCTCAGCTACAGGGTTTTGGACCCGCTGGAGGGTGAGGCGGTGCTGGAGCGGGAGATCAGCCACGCCCACGACCGGGCACGGGCGACCGCCGAGGTCAAGGGCCGCGCGAAGTGGTCTCAGAGGGCCGACACCCAGCGTGCGGAGAAGGCCGCCGCCCAGGTGGCCGGAGGCGCCCAGGTGGTCGACTGGACGCTCATGGTGACGGCGACAGCGCGCAGTACCGCCGATCTGCCCGCCGCGCGCCAGGAGTTGGCGCGTGCGGTCAAGGCGACCCGAGGCATTCGCATGAGGAGCGCGTTCGGCGCCCAGGCCGCCATTTTCGCGGCCGGGTTGCCGATCGGATACTCACCGCTGGTGAAGGACTGACGACGATGGCACGCAAGCCCAAGCCGGTGCCGGTCACCACACCCAAGCGCGTGGTCAAGACGACCGAGCAGGGCCCGAGTCGCGAGGAGCGGCGGGCAGAGAAGAAGCTGAAGAGCCGCTTCGCCCCGAGGCTGGGATGGGGCGGGCGGTTCGGCGGCCGCGTGGTGGTCGAGGACTCGGGCACGGTCTACACGGGCCCGACCAGCCAGGCCGCCGGCATCTACCCCTTCCTGCTGGGATCGGGACTGCCGCCGCGCGGTGTGCCCGTCGGCAGGGATGTGCTGACGGGTGAACTCGTCTGCATTGACCCCAGCGGCTGGACAGGCAAACTGACGACGAACCCGGGCGTCTGGGTCATGAGCCAGCCGGGCGCGGGTAAATCGGCGCTGGTCAAGCGGGTGTGCTTGGTCTACTCGGCGTACGGCTTCATGACGTGTGTCCCCGGCGATGTCAAAGGCGAGTACAGCGACCTGATCCGCGAACTCGGCGGCTCCGTCGTACGGATCGGTGACGGCATCGGCCGCCTGAACCCACTGGACAGCGGCCCGTTGAAGGGACACGTGCACACGCTGCCCGTCGACCGGCGCGAGGCCCTGCTCGACGTCCTCAACGGCCGGCGGCTGGAGACGCTGGTTGCGTTGCTGTCCACCAAGCACGGGCTTGGCCGGGCCCCGGACGAAGTCGAACGCAGTGCGTTGGACACCGCGGTGCAGGTCGCCTCCGCCGCACAGGAGTCCGGCAGCGACCCCGTGGTCGCCGACGTCGTGAGGGCGCTGCGGGCGGCCCCCGAGGAGTTGCGGACCAAGCTCGCCGCCGAGGGGGAGCGGTACCAGGATCTGACGCGCAGCGTCATCGCCGGGCTCGACAACTTGATCGGCGGGCCGTTGAAGGGGCTGTTCGACGGCCCGACGACGACCCCCTTGGACATCTCGGCGCCCGCCGTGTCCGTGGACATCTCCGCCCTGCGGGCCCGCGGCAACGACGTCGTCTCCGCCGGGATGATCGCCACGTGGGCGTACACCTACTCCGCGATCGACTCCGCCCGCAGCATCGGCCTGATGGACAGGAAACTCGTCCTGCCCATGGACGAGATGTGGCGCGCCCTGCGCAGCGGCCCCGGCCTAGTCGACGCCATGGACGCCATCAGCCGACTCAACCGAACGACCGACGACGTCACGATCTACGTGACCCACTCCCTGCTGGACGTCGAGGCGCTGCCCACCGAGATGGACCGGGCCAAGGCGCGAGGCCTGATGGACCGGTGCGACACCTGGGTGATCGGCGCGTCCTCCGAGGAGGAGCTGCGCCGGATCACCGGCAAGCGCACCCTCACCGAGCAGGAACGCATGATGATCGGCTCGTGGTCGTCGGCGACGTCGACCGGGCTCGACATCGACCCCACCTACGACGACACCGACGGCACCGCGGCCCCGGAAGAGGAAGGCGCCCGGCACCCGGGCCGCGGCAAGTATTTGATCAAGATCGGCACCCGGCCGGGAATCGCGTGCGCGCTGGAGCTGACCGGGACCGAGCTGCGGCTGTACCGCACGGATAACAACCGGCGCCGGATGACGACCACGGGAGGTGGTAGCCGATGATGACGGACGATGACCGGGCGTGGGCGGCTGGAGGCATCTTGCTCGGCGGCGTGGTGGCGCTGTCGGCCACGACGTGGGCCGGTGCGGCGGCCGGCGCGTTGGTGACCGGTGAAGACGTGGCGCCTGCCTCCCCGCTGACCGTCTACCAGATGGCCACCAAGTGGTCGACGGTATGGCCGCACTCGCAGACCGCGTCCATCGTCGGCGCCACCGTCGCGGACCTGGCCGTTGTCATCTTCCTTGTGTGGGGCCTGCGCTGGGCCTTCCGGTGGTTCCGGAACCCGACCAGCCTGGCGACCCTGCACCAGGTGCGCGAGCTGACACCGAAGCACGCGGCCCGCACCGCGACCAGGCTGCGGGCCTCACTGAAGGGGGTCAAGCCCTCCCAGCTCCCGGCCCGCGACCGGGGCGTGCTCCTCGGGGACCACATGCCGTCCGGCGTCGAGCTGCGCGGCAGCGACGAGGACACCTACGTCGCCATCATGGCGCCCCGCGCGGGCAAGTCCACCAGCCTTGCCATCCCCGTGGCGGAGGAGGCCCCCGGCGCCCTGCTGATGACCAGCAACAAGAGCGACGTCTACGCAGCGACGCGCGCCTCCCGCGCGCAGGTCGGGCAGACCTTCCTGTTCGACACCCAGGGCGTAGCCCAAGCCGAGCGGGACGTGTGGATCGACCTGGTCGCACAGGCCGAGACGCTGGAGGGAGCCGAGCGTCTGGCCTCCCACTTCGTCAACCAGATCACCAGCGAGCAAGCCGACCCGTTCTGGAGCCAGGCCGCCGGAGACCTCCTCACCGGCCTCTACCGGGCCGCATGGTGGGAGGGCGCCACCGTCCGCGAGGTCATGCGCTGGCTGGCCGACCCGAAGGAAAAGGCCCCGCTCCGCGTGCTCTACGAGCACGAACCGGTGCTCGCCGAACAGGTCGATTCCTCCATCAATATTGCCGAAGAGACCCAAAGCGGGATCTATCAGAATGCGCGTACGGCGATGTCCGCGCTGCGCGACGAGAAGGTGCTCGCGTGGGTCACCCCGGACAAGAGCCGGGCCCGCTTCGACCCCGAGGCCTTCGCCACGAGCAAGGACACCCTGTACCTGCTGAGCAAGAAGGGCGGGCCGTCCTCGGCGCTCGTCGCCGCGGTCGCCGACGCGGTCTTCACCGCCGGCACCGAGGCGGGCGAGCGCCACGGCGGCCGCCTGCCCGAGCCGATGCGCGCCGTCCTGGACGAGGCCGCCAACATCTGCAAGATCGCAGACTTGCCGGACTTGTACTCGCACCTCGGGTCTCGGGGGATCACGCCGTTCGTGATCCTCCAGAGCTACCGCCAGGGCGTACGGGCATGGGGCGAGGTCGGCATGGACTCAATGTGGAGCGCGGCCACCAAGAAGCTGATCGGCGTCGGCATTGACGACGCGAAGTTCGCCCAGGACATCAGCGCTCTGATCGGCCCGCATTGGGTCGAGCGCGGGTCACACTCCAAGAGCAAGGACGGCGGCAGCCGCAGCTGGTCCGAGCAGCGCGAAGAGGTGATGGACCCCTCTCGAATCCGGGCGATGGCTAAGGGAACTGCCCTGTTGCTGTCCACCGGGATGCGGGTTGCCCAGATCGGTCTGCGGCCCTGGTATGCGGAGAAGGCGATGGCGCACATCGGCCCGCAGATGCGCGACGAGGAGGCCGCCATCACCAAGCGCGCCGTGGGCGCGTACGAGCTGCGGAAGGCGACGCGCAGTGGCCGATGAGCAGCCCGACGGCCTTCCGGACATGAACGTGCCGGTCACGATGTTCGAGGACGTCGAAGACCTCAAGGCACAGGTTGCCCGCCTGACGGACCTGGTCAGGACGCTCACCGGAGGCGAGGAGGGGGAGCCGGGCGAGGCCTCCGCCGACGACGAGGAGACGGCCGGCGGGGAGGCCGCCGAGGAGGCCACGGAAGGGGACGACGAGGAAGAAGAGTGGCAGTACCCGCCCTTCATCCTGCTGCTCGATCCCCCTCAGTACGACGACGAGCTGAGGGCCCTGATCGAGTGGGTCGAGGGGGTGCTGGTGCCCGGCTACCTCGCCGAGCCGAGCGCCGATGCCCGGTGGTGCCACCTGTGGTGGGAGCACCCCGTGGCCATCGCCCGCCTGCACGCGGTGTGGCTGGCCTGGCAGGAGCTGACGGACCCGGCATCCTGCGGCTACACCGGGCCGTCGGTGTGGCACCGCGACCACATGGACCCCGCCCTGCGGGAACTGCGCGGGTCCACCGGCCCGTTCGCTGGCTGCACCAAGGGCGAGCACCAGATCGACCACCGCATGCCCAGCCTCGTGCCCAGCGCCTGGAGCCACGCCGAGGACTGACGAAACGAACCACCGTCCAGTGAGGAGAGAACCGCGGTGACCGACGAACCGATGAACAACCGCAAAGCGGAACCGACACGACGTGCCGCCCCCTACACGGGTCGCGCGCTCGCCCGGGTGCTCGCGCCGCTGGATCTGACCGTATGGCCGCTGATCCGGCGCGGTTGGACTCTCACCGCGGCGGCGCTCGGCTGGCTGCTGCTGGATGCGGTGCTCACCGGTACCGGGGTCGGGCTGGTCTCGCTCGCGGGGCAGCTGCCCACACCGGGAGCGCCGGCCGTAGGCGGACTCGGCGCATTGCTGGTCGTAGGCGGGCGCCTCGCCGCATGGGCCCTGCTCGCCGCGCTCCCCGTCGCCGTTGCCGCCGACTTCGCCCGCAGTCCCGGGAAGGCATCATGATCACAGGGGCACGCGGGTGCCTTGAGACGTTCGATGGGGACCTGACCCCGTATGAGGAGTACCTGGGTCTGGAGCCCTGGCCGCTCGGCCGGGTCCGACTGGGGGTGTCACTGATCGCAGCAGTGTGCGGCCTGGTCGCCGTGACACTGACGGCGAGCCACCCTGCGGGATGGCAACTGCTCGGCTTCGCCGCGGGCCTGGCGGGGATCACCGCCCCCGCCCTGGTCGCCATGCAGCATCAACGAGCCAGGATGCGGCGGCTGAAAGCCGCCTGGCCGCACCGGCACACCGAGGGGGAAGCCTGATGGCGCGCAGCACAGATGACCCGTTGATCCGCGTGGTGGAGCGAGCCATCGAGCAGAACATCACCAGCCATGAGGGCATCGACGTGCACGACGCGGCCCGCGCGGTCGTACGTGAGGTGCGGCGGCACTTGAAGATGGAGGAGTTGCAGCGGTCCGCCGCGAAGCTGGCCGGCCGGACCCCCAACTCCGACCCCGGATCGGAGGCGGAGTGAAACACCACCAGCCCGCCAGGGAGTTCAGGCCGGTGTACCCGCCGACCGTGCTGTGTGCCGCGCTGTACGCCGCCGGGGTACGGCCGCTGACCGCATCCGCGGCCCGGCGGGCGGCGGATGCGGACCGGGTGGCAGCGCAGGTGACGGCCGACTACGGGGCCGCCTCACCGGAGGCGGCGGGCGCCCTCGCCGCAGCCGTCCGCCTGCGGGCAACGACGAGCTGAGGACCCGGCTGTGCGCCCAGCGCCTCGGCACACGGCGAAGACCGAGAAAGAGGGCACCGCATTGTCTGTTCACGACACTTCCGACACCTTCACCTTGACCATCACCGACCGCTTGGACGTGCTGCGTCCCGACGGCAGCACCTGGGATCTGTGCGCGGGGCACGATCACGAGTGCCGAACCGTGGCGCAGGTGTTGGACTGTCTGGTGTGGGAGAGCCTTGCTTCCATCCCGCCCGCGGACCTGTACGGCCCCAGAGCTGAGCCGCTTCGTATCGTCCTGCCCGGCGTAGAGCCCTTCGTTGCCGTCTTTCATGCCCCGGACGAGGAATTCGTCAGTGGGCGCACTCTCGATGAGATCGGCCTACCTCTGTGCTGGCGCGCGGTCGCCGAAGCGGCAGGCGCGTCCGCCGCCGAGGCGGCCGAGGCCATCGGCTGCCCCTCCTGCCAGCACCCGCAGGGCTGACTGAGTCGTTCCTCCCTGCCGCCGCACGGTCAAGCAGTTGACCAGGCGGTTGGAGTGCCACCGCTTCCCGCGGCTACGGTGACGTCCGTGGCGTCGACCGTGCACCAGATCAAGGTGACCTTGCAGGGCATCGAACCGGCCGTGTGGCGCCGTCTGCATGTGCCCTCCGGCATCCCGCTGTCCGGCCTGCACGCGGTCATCCAGGTGGCCATGGGCTGGGAGGACTTCCACCTGTATGAGTTCTCCGCCAACCACGGCAGCCGCTACGGCAGCCAGGCCACCCCTGCTCGCGCGCTCAGCGTTGCCCAGGCGCTGCCGCACATCGGCAGCACGGCCGGGTACGTGTACGACTTCGGTGACTACTGGGTGATGCACCTCGAAGTCGAGAAGATCCACCGCCCGGCCAAGAACACCGCCTACCCCAGGTGTTCGGCCGGCAGCAGGGCCGCCCCGCCCGAGGACTGCGGCGGCGTCGATGGCTACTACCAGATGCTCAGGGTTCAGCGGCACCGCAAGGGCTGGCGCTACCAGCAGCTGCGCGAGCAGGGGCTGCACAAGTACGACCCGAAGGTCTTCGGTAAACAGGAACGGGACGAGATCAACCGCTTCCTGTCCGACGACCCCAAGGCGTGCCGCTACCAACTGCCCGCCCCCTGGCACCACACCGTCGAGCCCCCGCCCGACCCGCTCCCGAGGCGCCCCTCTGGTCAAGAGGTTGACCGCCCAGAGCCCGAGTCCGAGCCGCAGATGCTCCCGGCGCCCCGCGACAGCCCCGAGCCTCCCGCCCCGGAAGCCGACGCGTCCGACGATCCGCCCGCCGTGCTGGTCAACGCGTTGACCAGCGAGTCGCCGAGTGTCGCCGAGGCCGCCGACGCCGTACTCGCCGCGCTGGACCAGGTTGACGAGGCCCGCGAGGTACTCGGTGCTGCTCTGCGCGCCGAGCAGAAGGCGACCGGCGTCAGCGCCAACCAGCTGGCCGAGCGGGTCCGCGGCGCGATGTCCCGCCCCCTGGTCCTCAAGGCCCTGCGTGAAGCCGACTGAGGAAGCCGTCCCCGCATATAGGGGTGGGGAAAGCCGTGGCGGAAGGACGGCCGACGCGAAAGTCTGAGCACCTAGGCTCTGAACACCGAACCCGGGAACGAGGGAAGCATGAAGTCGATCGCCGCCGTACTGGTCGCCGTCACGATCGCGATGGTGGTAGCTAGCGGCCTCGCGGTGATGGGTGCTGCGACGGTAGGCCGACCGCTGGGGCCCGCACTCGCGCTCTACCTCGGCGCGGTCGGCCTGTTCGCCACGTCCCTGTCCGGCTGGTACGCAGCCAACCGGCCCCACCGAACCCGTTGGTGACCGCGGACCCGACCATGGCTGGACCGTAGCGTGTCCGCGCGACGGCCACGGCCGTTTCAGCCCACCTCCGCCCCATCTACCGGCCGCCGATTGACCGGATCACCTCCGACGCGTCCCGATCGCCACGCAGGGACAGTTCGGCCGCGAGGGCCGTCAGCTTCCCGGCCATCCCCATCAGCATGCTCGGCAGGATGCACTCCTCGTCGGAGCCAGCCGCGGCGATCCGGTCGTAGGACTTCGCCAGTTCGGTGGAGAACTCGGCCTCCAGAGCGGCGCCTTCCTCCTGCGGGGACCGTGAACGAGGGAGGGTGAGGTGCTCCATTCCGCGGTCGGCCATGAGGCAGGCCAGGCGGACGCACTCCTGATCGAGAACGGCCATGTCGACGTACACGCGAGACTCTCCTTCGCGAAGGTGCAGGTGTCCTGCATACCGGACGGCGCCGCCGATCTGCATGGTCAACACGTCTCGATCGAGCCCGCGTTGGGGTGATTCGCGGCCAACTCACCTCAGATTCTCACCTCTTAAGAGGTGAGAATGCGGCTAGGATGGAGTCATGACCACCGAAGCCGCCGCCCTCATCCCCGAGCCCGCCCCCGCCCCGTCGCTGGAGGTCGTGCCCGACCTGCCCGTCGAGGTGACCGTCGCCGAGATCGCCGCCGGAGTCACCGGCGCCCTGGTGGAGGCCTGGAACGCGATCCGTGCCCGGCACCCCGACGTGCCCGAGGCCGTCATCAGCATGGCCACCGGCGGCCGCGCGAGCGCGGTCGAACTGGCCCACTTCGCGCCCCGCAGGTGGCGCCTGCGCCAGGGCGATGACGTCCACCACGAGGTGTTTGTCACCGCCGAGTCCCTGGCTGATGGGGCGAGGAAGGTGTTCGGCTACCTGCTGCACGAGGCCACGCACGCGGCCAACGAGGCGAAGGGCGTCAAGGACTGCTCGGCCTCCCAGTACCACAACAAGGAGTTCCGCAAGACGGCCGAGGCGATGGGGCTCGCCCAGCGGGACGAGACCGAGAAGTGGAAGAAGAAGTACGGCTCCGCCGGAACCGAGTTGGGCGACGAGGCCGCGAAGACGTACGCCGACCAGATCTCCGCGCTGGACAAGGCGATGCACGCCACCCGCACGCCCGACATCTACGCCACCCGCAGCCGAGGGGGCGGCAGCAAGGGCGGGGCCGACGGCGACGCGGACATGGAGGCCGACGCCGGCGGGGACGGCGAAGTGCCGTCCGGGAAGAAGGAGCGGGAGGACCGCAACTACGTCAAGGCCGTGTGCCAGTGCACCCCGCCCGCCGTCATCCGGGTCTCCCCGAAGACGCTGGAGCGCCGCAACATCATGTGCGGCGACTGCAAGGAGAACTTCGCGCTGGAGGAGTCCGACTGAGAGAGGTGGTCTTTCTGGCCAGATAACCCGCGGGCCCCGGCGGTCCCCTGCGCAGAGGGGGGGAGCCGGGGCCCGCGTCGTCGTGCGGCTGTGCCGCCGTGGTGCACCAGGAACAGCACCTACGGCAGGGGGATCAGGTGAAGTGCCGGGAGGCGGGCGGCTGCTCGATCACGGTGTCCCGGCGGTCGTCCCAGCGGGTGCAGTGCGAGGTGGTACGGTCGTCGGCCAGCCACCGGACGGTGATCTGCCACGACGGCCAGGTCCCCAGTGGGCGGTCCCGCTCGATGTCGAGGACCTCGTAGGCCTCTCCGTTCGCGCCGACGCGGTAGCGGCCGCCGACTCGGCGCGGGCCGACCTGGAGGTTCACGAACTCCGCGTGGGTCAGCTCGTAGCCCTCCTCGGCGTCGCCCAGCGACTCGGCGGCGGTCTCGCACCCGCACTCGGTGCAGCCGCCGAACCGCTGCGGGCTGACGGTCCCGCAGGTGGCGCACGTCACCAGCGGCTGCCCGCAGTCGTGGCAGGCGTCGTAGTGCGGCGGGTTACTTGCGCCGCAGGTGCAGGTGGACGCACGACGCTCGCGCAGCGCGATGGCGACGTCTTCCTCATATGTGCCCATGGGGCCCCCTTCAGTACGGGCCGGGGGAGTCCCGGCTCGTGGTCTATCTGGCCAGATAAAGCGTGCTACACGGCCCGTAGGCGGCGCGGGGAGCGGGCCGGGGGCGGGTTGCCCGGGTCGGGCCAGTCGTCGGCGGACAGGCCGTAGGAGGGCGGCTTCCAGCTCGCCGGGGCGTAGTGCCGGTAGACGTCCTCCCACGGAGCCTTGAAGAACGCCGGCAGCAGGCCGCCGCGGTTCGGGATCGGCTCGGGCGTGGCCGCGTTCTGCTCGCGGACCTGCTCGGCGACGCGCTCGGCGTGGTCGACGTGCCGCTTGCAGAACCAGTGCGGGAGCACCCAGCCGGTCCGCGGGTCCAGCTCCAGCACCTTGTGGTGGGAGTCGGCGCCGCAGATCTGCCGTTCGTTGCGGACGTCGACCGGCGGGACGTAGCCCGGGTCGACGTGCACGACCGGCTCGGGCAGAGGCCGCAGCGGCACCGCAGCCGCCTCGTCCCCGCTTGTGGCGGGTCGGCGCGGCCGGTAGACGTACGGCCGCAGGCGGGGCGCCTCGCAGCCCGGCGCCTGCCCGGGGCTCCAGTCGCCCGCCGCCCGGGGCGGCTCGTAGCGGGGCGCGTCGTCGGCGACCAGGGCGTCGAGCCGGGGGCGGCCGGTCGCCGGATTCCGGCCCAGGGCCCGGGCGGCGGTGCTCAGCACCCGCCCGGGGTCGCCGGGGGCGACGAAGAGGGCGTACGCCACGGCGAGCAGCAGCTCCCGCGCCGGCGGGGCGGCCCGGCGGTCGCCGAAGATGCGGTGGACGACCTCCGCGTGCGTCTCCGCCCGGTCCAGGCGCGGGGCGTCGGCGTCCGCCGGGCTCACGCGAAGACCTCCACCAGCCGGACCGTCACCGCGTCCTCGTGCAGCCGCTGACGCTTCAGGTACTGGTTCCAGGTCCGGTTGTCGCAGCGCTGCGGGATGCCGTCGCCCGGGTCGAAGTCGACCAGGCAGGGAAGGTGCACGTCCTGCGTGAGGACGGCGGCCAGGGCGTCAGCCTCGTACATCGGCTCCAGGCCCTGGAAGACGCGCTGCCGGTCGACCCGGGCGCGCGCCGAGGCGGTGCGCACCTCCAGGGCGAGCGGGGAGAGCGCGGCCCATTCCAGCAGCACGTCGCCGTGGCACGGCTCGCCGGGCTCGCACGGGCAGGCCAGGTCCATGCCGCACAGCTCCGGCAGCCGGGCGAGGATCTTCTCCCGGCGCTGGTCGCTCTCGTCGGCGGTCCAGTTGGCGCGGCTTCCGCGCAGCCACGGGCGGAACTCGGCGATCACCGTCGCGCGGGCCTCGGGCTCCTTGTAGCCGATGTCCATGGCGGCCGCGATGGTGAACGGGTTGCCGAAGTCGGAGGTGCGATCCACGATCATGCACCGCTCGGGCTTGCGCCAACCGCGGTCTCGGCGGCGCTGGATACGCGTGCAGGTACGCACAGGATGCGGTCCCTTCTTGCTGGTCAGGGCGGGAACGGGCAGTCAGTGTGTCGGTCGCGCATGAATCGGGATGTGGACTTCCCCGCCACCGCAGTCAAAGTCGGACCACTGGTGCTCGGGGTCGAGCATCCATCCGTTGTCCGTCGCAGCGCGCACAGCCTCCCGGATCGCCTCGGCCTTGCTGGCGTAGTCCCCGAGAGCCACGGACGCGAGCGGCAACCCGAAGTCCGAGGTGTAGGTGTCCACCGAGGCCAGCCACCCCCCGCACTCGATGATCAGAAGGTGCGTCGCCACCAACCCGACGCTGGCGCCGAGTTCGAGATACCGGGCGTGATCGGTCTGCATCACCAGCCCTTCGTACTCCGGGAAGTACCCGGCGAGGTCTCGGTGTGCGGTCTGGTCGCCTTCCTGTGCCTTGCGCAGTACGGCGACGGCATCCGCGATCCGCTCGGGGGAAAGGGCGTCGTTGGTCACGGTGGCTCCTGTCGGGGTGGGGTCGACCTGGTGCACGGCGGTGAAGCCCTCCCGGAGCAGGGCGCCCGGGGTGGCCTCTTGTGCGAGGCGGTGCTGCCAGTCCAGCGTGTCCGGCGGTACCCGCCGGTTGGTCGGTCGCAGCGCGTTGCGGATCAGGCAGTTCTCCCAGTCGGCGGCGTCGTACGGCTCGATCTCCATGGGCACGTCGCCGGTGGCGGGCAACTCCAGCGCGGCGTACGGCCGGGCCACGCCGAGGACGCGCTGGGACTAGTCCTCGGGCAGCGCGCGCACCTGCATGGCGAGCGCGGCAGCCACGGCAGGCTGGTGCTCGGTGAGGTGCTGCCACAGCGTGTCCGCCGTGGTCAGCGCGTCGGGCGATAACGTCATGTCGTCTCCTTGCGGACGGAGTTGGTCAGAACTGGCGGCGCATCCAGGCGGGGAAGCCGCTCGCGCAGGGACGGCAGCGGAGCCGTCCCAGCACCAGGCGCCAACCGGCGGCGGCCGCGCGGACGAAGTTCAGGTCCGTCATCCCGCAGCCGGTGCACTCGGGCTGTACCGGCCGGGTCACCGCAGCACCCCGCGGCGTCCGAGGACGTAGCCGAGGGCGGCACTGGCGGCGGCCTGGACGGCGATCCAGACCGCGCCCCCGGCGAGGAGGCGCGTCAGGCTGAGGTGGTCGGCACCGGGGAGCCAGACGGCGGCCGCCGCGGCGAGGCCGAGCAGCCCGGCCGGCAGCACTGCGAGCAGGATGAGGCGCGTGCTCACGACTGTCCCTCCTCGTCCTGGTCGTCGTCGGCCGAGCGTGAACCGCCGTCGAGATCAACGGGCTTGACCCCGGGATAGCCCTCCAGGAAGACCGGGTCGGGGGACCAGGACATGGTCGTCTTGCCCGCGCCGCCGGGGGCCAGTCCCATGGCCCTGGCCTGCGGGGCGTTGGGCAGGAGCCGGTCGAGGGCGGCCCGGAAGGTGAGCACGTTCTCGCTGGTCATCGAGTAGGCGACGGCCCGCTGCCAGCTGGGGTTGTCCGGGTCGTACACGACGGTGACGGGCGCCGGCGTGCCCTCGGGCCACCAGCCCTCGCGCACCCCGCGCGTGACGGCCCGGGACAGGGCGATGGTGGGGCCGCGCAGCGAGCCGAAGAACTCGCGCAGTTCGTCGGCGTCCTTCATGCCGTCGGCGTACACGACCTGTTGGACGAAGTGGCGGGCCGCGCCGGTCAGCGACGTGAGGTAGGCCTCCGCGCGGCCGACGGTCCAGCCGGTCTCGACGGTGGTGACGGTCAGCTCCGCGCCGTGCTGCGCCGCGGCGAGCGCGACCAGCTTCTCGGCGAACTCCTCGCTCGCGCCCTCGATGGTGATCTTCAACGGTTTCTCCCTGCGGTGGGGCCCGCCCCGGCTGGGGCGGGCGGGCGGTCAGTCGAGTTCGGCGCTGTCCACGACGTAGCCGGTGCGCTGCACCTGGCGGGGGGCGACGGCGAGCTGGAGTTCCGCGCGGTCGCCGGTGCGGCCCTTCTTGACCCGGGCCGGGCTGCCGGAGAGCGGGTCCGGGGCCGGGACGTAGTCGAGCAGGAGCCACCGGTGCTCGGTGCGCTTGCCGTCCCGCAGCTTGGCCAGGGCGAGTTCGAGCGCGAGCGCCCGGGCCAGGTCGCGGGTGCGGCGCACGCCGACGAACCGGCCGTGGCGGGTGACGATCCATACCTTCACGAGAATCCAGCCCCTCCGACAGATTCTTGCCTTGTTCTTCTTGTTCTACATGGGGAGTCTGCCCGCCCGGACCCTCTTCCGTCTAGACCCCGGAGAACTTGGCGAGATTTCTACACTCGTTCGGGTGACGGGGTGGCCGCCGCGTCATCGCCTCGGATAATGTGCCATATCCGAGGCGATAAACCGGACATGACGAACCGTCGGTCCCGAGGGGAAGGAAGCGAACGCGCATGCGAATCGTTCAGCAGGGTGACCGCGTCTCCGGCACGATCCAGGGGCAGGACTTCACCGGCACCGTCACGACCGTCCACGGACGCGACGGACACTACGCGGTCGACGGCGCCGGCACGTGGACCGTGCTCGTCCCCGCCACGCCGGACGCGGTCCGCATCGCGACCGACGCCCCGCTCACCACCCCGAGCGGACGCACCGTCAGCGGCGCGCTGCTGCGCGGCGCCGAGGAGATCGCCGCCCTGGTCTTCCTGGACGAACCCGGCGCCGGGGCCGCCGCGTAGCACCCCCCGGTCGGGGGCGCCGACGCCCAACCCCGGTGCCCCCGACCGCCGTTCACTCCTTCCGCGCCACCATCTTCCTGCACCGCGAGGGCGCGTGATTGTCTCCGGCACCCGTGACGAAGGGACACAGACGACCCCGATGAACACCGACCCCAACTACGCGCAGGGCCGGATCGTTGAGGCTGCGGCCGCGACCCCGGTCAGCGAGACGCAGACGGCGTTCGCCTACAACCTGCTCTACGACCTCATGGCCGCCGCCTACAAGCACGGCGTCCAGCTCTCGGATTTCGACGCGTTCACCGACCTTCCCGCAGCCTGCCTACAGGTCGCCCGCACCCTTGACCCCACCGCGACGAGCGAGGACCTCCCCCATGCGTGAGCACGCCCAGCGCGCTGGCAACGCCACCGTTCCGACCGCCACCCTCCACCGGTGGCAGAACCTCGGACAGAAGCAGCTCGCCACGTTCCTCGCGCACGGTGCGAAGAACGACCTGCCCCCGCTGATGTGGACGCTTGCGTCGAGCGGCGCCCTCACCGGCGAGGCGGATGGCCTCAGCTACACCCCGCAGGGGCAGCGCACGGCGGTCGAGCAGTGGGCCGCCCACGTCGGCGCCACCGTGACCAGCCGTACGACCAGCGACGGCCGCGAGGAGCTGTACGCGGGCTGGAAGATCGGCAAGGGCGTGGACGAGGTCGGAGGCTGCTTCCGCGCCACCATCTTCCTGGACGACGAGGCCGCGCGGCCGGAGAGCACGTGATGCCGACCTTCCTGATCGTCGCCATGCCGCTGGCCGCCGCGTTCATGGCCTGGTTCTACGTGGGCGTCGTGCGCGTGCACTCCGGCCGGGCCAGGAACGTCATCGAGGGCATGACGCCCCAGCGGATCGTCTACCGGCGCCTCAGCCGCCAGATCCGCGAGAAGCACGGCCGATGACCGACGCCGCACCGGTGTCAATGCCCCGCCGTAGCGTCCCGACCATCCACGCCTGCCGACGAGAGGCCACCACCATGGACGACCTGACCATCCGTACCGCCGCCGACATCTGGGAGGCCCTGGACGAAGGGCGCGACGTCGCCGAGTTCCTCGCCCACGCGCTGTGCCAGGTCGCCGCCGACGAGGGCGGCATCGAGGAGGTACTGCGCAACCGCTCCGGTTCCTGGGAGGCCGGACACATCCGCAGCCTCATGGAGGGCACGGTGGGCCCGGACGGCGAGGGCCTGGCGATGTACCGCAAGGCCGCCAAGCCGGAGCCCGGCCTGTGCGACGCCGAACTCCGCTTCGTCCACGGGGCCTGGCGCCTGGACGTGCGCCTGCCCGCCCTCGCCCTCCAGGGCGGCTGGCCCACCACGCCCCTGCCCGGAGACGCCGCGGCGGTGCCAACCGTCGCTGCCCGCACCGCCGCGCTCGCCCACCTCGGCTACCGCCCGGCCGATCCCGAGCAGGTCGGATGGCGCTGGGTCGAGGTGCAGGAGGGCCCCGACGAGCCCCCGTCCTTCATCACGTACACGCAGGTCCGCCCGCT
Source organism: Streptomyces sp. HUAS MG56 (assembly GCF_058673395.1). Classification (NCBI taxonomy): domain Bacteria; kingdom Bacillati; phylum Actinomycetota; class Actinomycetes; order Kitasatosporales; family Streptomycetaceae; genus Streptomyces; species Streptomyces sp. HUAS MG56. The sequence goes on from NZ_JBZWEN010000003.1 coordinate 41,811, forward strand.
GTAACCGGCCGCCCCGCGGTCGTCGCCGGAACCCTCCTCGTCATCTTCGGCTTCGGCCGAGCCGTCCTCACCAAGTAGATCGAGAGGTCACACCCCATGCCGCTGTCCGTACCGCTCCTCCTCGTGCCGGGAGAGCCGGACCGCCACTACACCGTCCACGTCCACCGCGTGCGCTGGAGCGTCGGCGCGGTCTCCGTACCGCTCACCGACGGCCACCTCACGGCGCTGGAGGCCAACGCCCAACGGGGCCTGCGCCTGGTCTCCGAGTGCATCGCCGCCGAGCTGACCGACGCCGACGTCGAGGTCACCGAGAACCCCGACGGCTCCGCCGAGGCCGTGGCCCGCGTGCTGTGCACCGAGGACGCCTGCGCTGCCGTCGCCGAGCGGTACCACCGCGACGCCGACGAGGACGTCGAGGCCGAGGCCGCCCGGAAGTGGGCCGCCACCAAACTCCAGGACCAGACCGTGGAACTCCTGAAGCTGCGCGGGGAGTTGGAGAAGACCACGCCCGGCAAGACCCCCGCCTCGCTCAAGGACATGCTCGCCGCCGTGCTGGCCGTCCAACAGGAGCGCACCGGCGGCCAGGACGACCGCGTCGTCCTGATGCTGGACGAGGCGGCCTTCCTCGCGCGGGAGAGCGGCCTGCTCCCCGACGGCACTCCGGAGGGGATCCGCGAGGAGATCGCACGGCTGATCCGGCAGGGCCGCAAGCCGTACCCGGTCGAGACCGACGACGAGGTGTTCGTGGGGGAGATGGGCCGGGGCAAGACCCGGTTCCAGGTCCACCGCCTCACGGACTTCGACAACCCCGACTCCGCGGTCTGGGTGGCTCCGGCCCGGGGGTCGATGACCCCGACGCTCACCGCCGAGGGGCGGGCCCACCTGGACCTGCCGAACGCGTTCCACATGGCGCCTGAGCACCTGGTGCGCGAGACCGAGACGCTGGCCCGGTCCGTTGCCGCGGGCGAGACTCGCAGCCTCGGCGTGCGGCGGCTCGCGGAGCTGTGCGGGGAGCTGGCCCGCCGGCACGGCGCCGAACCGCAGCCCCGGCCGTGCCCGGGAGGGTGCACCGAGGACGACGACGCGGCGCACGACCTGGTGCACCGGATCGGGTACCGGCCCCGCGCCGTGCGGGCTGGAGAGGTACGGACGGCCCGCATCATCCTCGCGCCGGAGCGCCGGGTGGACACCCTCCCGGCCGAACTCCCTGCCGACGACACGGCCTTCGTGCTCGTCTACCGCGAGGACACCCCGGGCCTCGCCCTCATCGAGGCCGTCCGCGCGGGCGATGACGAGGCCGCGCGGGACGCCGTCACCGGCGCGCTGCGCTGGCTCACCGCGGACGGGAAGTGACGGTCATGATGCTCACCACCGTCACCCTGCCCGACGGCACCGCCGCCGTGGTGCACACCAGCAGTCTCGGATGGGGCTCGATCAACATCGAGCAGTACGGGCTGCCCGCCCTCTACCGGAACGTGTTGGACGAGCTGCACGAGGACGCGTCCTGCACGGCCGTGCAGGAGCACGACGGCAGTGTGCTGGTCGAGTCGCTGCCCGGCGGCGGCCCGGGGGTGCTCGCGTACGCGCTGGCGCTGTGCACCGCCCCGGAGTGCCGTACCGCCGCCGAGTCCCACGAGAAGGAACACGGCGGCCCGCACCCGGAACTCGGCTACGAGCGGACCTGGGCCCGCAAGCAGGCCTCCGCCGAGGAGGGGGAGGAGGGCGACATGGCTAGGGAGTACGCAGACGCGGAAGTGCAGGACGTCAACCTGCACTGGCTCCAGCAGACCGACCCGGACGCCACCCGGATCTTCCGGTCCGGCTGCTTCACCGGCCTGCTCGACATCGAACACCCGGTGCCCGGCTTCGAGGGCTTCGACCTGGGCAAGGCGCTGGAGCTGTACGCGGCCGCCAAGAGCGCCGAGGGCCGGATGGACCGGTACGGCGCCCTGTTCGCCGGGACCGCCGACTACCAGTGGGATGCGTTCCTCCCCGCCGGCGCCACCCTGGAGGTCTCCCGGTGAGCAGCACCGCCGCTCTTGCCGCCCACCTGGGCTGGACGCCGTTCCGTCATCGGCCCGACTGCGCCAAACCGGCGTGGGGGATCGATCAGCGGATCGAGACCGACCAGTGGCGCGACCGCCGCGGCGGTCCGGAGCACGAGTGTTCCAACGAGGACTGCGGCCACGGCGACCGCTATGACAAGGTCACCGTGCGGGTGCTGTGCCGGTCCTGCCAGGTGGTGCACCTGATCAGCGGGGAGGAGCACAGCAGCCGGGCGACCACCACGGCGAGCACCGGCTACGGCCAGGCCCCCAAGCGCGTGGCCGGGCTGTGGCTCTATCCCGGCCCGCCGCTGCTCGACCTTCAGGACATGGGGCCCAGCGCCTACCTGTGCGCGCTTCAGAAGACCGACCGGCTGACCGAGAAGGACATCGTCGGCGTCATCGGCAAGGGCCGGGGCCCGCGCGGCGGCACGGTCTGGAGCGCGGGCGCCGACCCCGTCTTCAAGCCGTCCGCCATCGGCCGGAGCGAACTCCACCCGGCCTGGACGAAGGTCAGCGGCGACACGAAGTTCACGACCGTCACCGCGGCGGCGAAGTGGGTCAAGGCCCAGGTCGACGCGGCCACGACCGAGGAGGACCAGGACCAATGAGCAGCATCGAGCAGGGCCCGGACGCACCCCGGCTGCGGGCGGCGGTCGCCACGGCGCCGATGGTCGACACGGTGGGCGAGCTGCGCGCCCTGCTGGAGCAGCTCCCCGACGAGATGCCGCTGTCTCTGGACGACCACCACCGGGCTCTGCCGGGTGAGCCGGACCAGGTGCACACCATCCATCCCCGGCTGGTGGCCGTGGTCTCCGGGCTCGCCACCGAGACGGAGAGCAAGCAGCCCGGGCTGATGCTCACCCAGGTGTACGTGCCCTTCCCGGCCGAGGAGGAGCAGGCCGCCGTCGCCAACCGCGACGACCTGCCCGCGTACGGCGAACTCCCGCGCGCCGCCCACTACCTGGAGCGCGGGGAGCTGCGCCCCGGGCTGAAGGACGTCGCCGAGGTGCTGGAGGAGCTGGCGCACCTGGTGGGCGAGGTCGCGGCGGACTGCACCGAGCACGACGAGGACGGCTCGCAGCTCAGGGTCGAGGCGAAGCGGATCACCCACGCCGCCGAGCGGATCAGCAAGCTCGCCGACACGGTGGAGGAGGTCGCTGAGTGACGACCACCCAGGAGCACGGGACCGCGCTGGAGCCGGTGGAGGTGGTCGACGCCGAGCTGGTCGAGGACGACGCCCCTGGCGCCGGCGCGGTCGCCGTGCCCGACCCGGTGGACGCCGTCCTCAAGGCCCTGGACGCGGACGCCAAGGAGCACCTGGACGACATCCGGCCGAAGAAGACCAAGGACGGCTACGCGCGGGACTGGGAGATCTGGACCGAGTTCCACGACTGGCTCGCCGAGCGGACCGGCACCCTCCTGCCGCTCAGCAAGGTCACCGTCGGCACCTTCGTGTCGTTCGTGACGTACCTGGACCAGGTGGTCGAGGCGCCGCCGAACACGATCGAGCGCAGGATCACCGGCGTCACCTCGGAGGCCCGCAGGCAGGGCTACACGGTGCCCAAGGAGGCCACCGAGGCGGCCCGGCGGGCGCTGAAGCCGCTGAAGCTGGACAAGCGGCGCCAGCAGCGCGGCCGTGGCAAGGCCGCCGCCGTCACCCCGAATGACCTGCGGAAGATGGCCAACGCGCCGCGCGAGCGCCGCCCCCAGCCCGGAGCCCGGCGGCGGCGCACCATCGTGGTCCCGGAGCTGACCCGGCTGCGCGACAAGGCGCTCAACTCCCTGAAGTTCGCGGTCGCGGGCCGCAACGAGGAGATGTCCGAGCTGGACGACCCGGACATCAAGCCCGTGGACGAGGGCCTGATGGTGCACGTGCCCTCGGTGAAGGGCCGCCCGGAGCGGGACGTGCCTGTCACCTACGGCGAGGACATCGACACCTGCCCGGTGCGCTGCTGGCGCGCGTACCAGGAAGCCAAGCTGGCGGCCGGCGCCGCCCCCGGGGGACCGGCGTTCCTGCCCGTCGACCAGTGGGGCAACCAGGGCACTGCACGCCTGTCGCCGGACGGCGTCGGCCGGGCGCTCGCACGCTGCGCGCAGTACGCGGGCCTGACCGGGCGCCGGATCACCGGGCACTCCGCCCGGCGCGGTCTGGTCACCACCGGGCGCAAGAAGGGCAAGCGCGTCGAGAAGCTGCGCCGCCAGGGCGGCTGGTCGGCCAACAGCCCGGTGTTCTGGGAGTACGTGGACGAAGGTGAGGCGTTCGAGGACGCCGCGACCGAGGGCATCGGCCTGTAGCCGCAGTTCATCCACGGTGGGTGGCCGACGGGGCTTCCCGTCGGCCACCCACCGTTTCGGGGACCGCTGGCGCGTTCCCGCCTCCGTTGTCAGTGGGCGTCGGTATCGTGCTTCCTGCACGGCCACGCACAGGCCCAAGCCAGCCTCTAGCCCATGACTGGGGCGTTCTGAGGCGAAGGTGCCAGGACCGGACGGTCCCAGCGCATCAGTGCGGAGAGCACCACCGAGTTGGTCATCACCAACGCACTTCCGTATGCCCGCACAGTCCACCGTTCTCCGCGCGTGCATCGGGTCATGGGTAACCGCTGCACGCCGCCTCCGAAGGGGAGAACTGCCGTGGTCAAGGGACATGGAAAGAAGCAGCGCGCCAAGAACAGGTCGCGCCGTACCGGAGCCGCCCACGCGTCGGCGGCCGCGAATGCCGTCCACAAGCACGAGCCGTTGCCGGACCTGAGTGTCCTGCCGCTCGTACCGCACGGTGCGGGGCAGGCGCTCGATGTCGACCTCGCGGCCCGGCTGGTAGCCGCGTGCCGTGCCGCCTGCCGCCCGTGCCAGAAGTCGCTGGCCAAGCAGGTGCGGGAGAACCGGCCGACGCTCGCCGCGCTCGCCGGGTGCGTCTTCGGCATGCTGCCCGCTGCGGGGGCGTTCGCGTCCGGCACCACTCGTGAGTGGGCTCCGCTGGCCCGTACCGCACTGGCCCGCAACGAAGGCGTCGCGGCACTCGCCGCGGTGAGGGCCATGACGGATGAGCAGGCGTCGGACCTCCTGGAAGACGCGCTCGACCACTGGGCCATGGGCGGGGCCACGGCGGAGCAGCTCGCTGACATGATCAAGGTGGTCACCCCGAACGACCTCGGCATGTCCGCCGAAGAGGTCGCCGCGGCGGTCGACCCGCAGGCCCAGGTGTCCATCTACGCCGACCCGGTCGCCGGTACCGAGGGCGCGGGCGGGAGCGCCTACGGGCTGCACCTGGGGTTCGTTGAGATGCCCGACGGGCGCCCGCTGCCCCTGATCGCGTTCGAGCCGCGCGGCGCGAAGGCCGGGCTGGAGCACCTGCGCGACGAGTGCCGGTGGCAGCCGTGGGACGGGCGAGACAGCACCTTCCCCGGGCTGGACTTCAACTGGCGGATCCGCACGAGCATCCCCTCACAGGCCCTTGAGGAGATCGCCCACACCGACATCGAGGGCTGGGACGACATCAGGCTGTGGCGGGGTGAGGCCAAGGTGCCCGGCGACTGGTGGAAGCTGCTCGATGTCGCCTCCCACGCGCTGCTGTGCGGGCCGGTGTCTTCCCCGGACCCCGACGCGCTCATGGCGGCGGCCGCCAAGGGCGAGCTGGTCGCCGTCGTCGCCCGGGCGTCCTTCCAGTGACCGCCCGTGCCCGCCGCGAGCGGATCCCGCGCACCTTCCTGCCGGGCATCGCGGACATCCGGATCATGGCCGACGAGGCGACCATGAAGGCCGTGCTGGACGTCCTGGAGGCCAACTTCCGGTGCACCGGCGCGCGGACGTACGACGGCGGCCGCGCCTATCTCCAGCTGGACACCGGCTGCGTCGACCCCGATCCCGGCACGGACTGAGCTGACCTTCCCCGCCCCTGCCGCGTCCGCCGGCGGGCCCGGGCCACGGAACCACGGCCCCGGTGCCGTCCGGCGCGCACGCACCTGCACCACGGGAGCGCTGTCCGCGCCGGGCGGTGCCGGGGAAGCGGGGGTCTGGGGGCCGGCGAAGGCCCCCAGCAGCCACCCGGCCCAGCCACCACCACCACCCTTCGAGCAGAAGGAGAACCATGCCCAGCACCGACGACGTGAACCTCTCCCAGATCGCCCGCATGGCCGGTGTCGGCCGCGTGGCGGTCGTCAACTGGCGCCGCCGCCACGGCGGTCTCGACGCCACCGGCGGCACCGCCGAGAGCCCCACCTTCCCCCTCGCGGCCGCCGAACAGTGGCTGCGGGCCCTCGGCAAGCTCCCCCAGACCACCCCGGCCGAGCCCGCCACCCTGACCTTCGAGGGCGGGCAGACGGTCACCGCGTACGTCCCGGACCTGCGCGTGCCCGGCGCCGGGGACCGGTACGACCGGTACGAGGAGTTCGGCGGCTACATCGCAGCCGAGGGCCGCGACGGAATCCCGTGGCCCCGGGCTTCGGTGCGGATCGACGTCCCCGGCCAGACGCCGTACGAGGTGACCGACGCGCACGTCGACATCAGCTACGCGGGCGGCAACTGGCAGTACCTGAGCCTGATCTGGCCCGCCCCGCGGCGTCAGCTGCTGACCGCCGCCACCTCCACCGACGAAGGGATCTGACCGTGACCGACACCTACGAGACGGCCACCGAGGCGAACACCGCCGACCTCATGGCGGGCAAGAAGATCACGATGGACGAGATGGCGGTCGAGCTGGCCGCGATCGAGCTGCGGCTGCGCCAGCTCGCGCGGGCCGCCGAAGTGCCGGACACTCCGGTCGAACTCTCCGACACCATCGGCAACCTGCGCTCGTGGGCCTCCAGCATCCGCAAGGCCGGTAAGGAGCTGGGCGTCCTCGCCCGGATTGTCGACGGCGAAGTGCCGCTTGCCACCCGCTTCTCCAGCGGCGACCCGTGGGGCAAGGCGGCTCGGGGGACGGACCGCGAGGACTTCGGCGGCCCGGCCATCATCCCCACCCAGTGGCAGCTGTACCGCCTCGCCGAGGACGCCAAGCGCGTGCAGACGACCACCACCTACCCGGAGGCCATGGACGGCGTCGGACTCGGCTGGGAGTCCAAGGCGGCCTCCGCCCGCCGCCAACGGGAGCGGGACGCAGCCGTCACGGTCGAAGTCCTCAAGATCCGGTGTGAGAAGTGCGATGCCGGGGACGGCGAACCGTGCCGCACCGCCAAGGGCTGGCCCGCCGACAAGGCCCACGTGGGCCGCCAGCGCGAGGCCGAGGCGACGGTCGATGCCCGCCTCGGGTACCTGGACGTCAACCCCGTCGCGGTGGCCGACGCCTGAGTGTCCCGGCAAGGAAGGGCGGCCACCCCGACGGGGTGCCGCCCTTCCTCTGCGTCTCGCAACCGCCGACCACCGGCGCCGGGAAGGGCGGCCACTCCGCCGAGTGACTGCCCTGTGGCCTGCCGGGGTCACTGGCCTTCGGCGGGGTCGCGCACAGGTTGCCCGTTGCGTAACGTCAGCGCGTCGTACCCGTCGGTACAGCTCGCTTTTCCGACGCCTTCACGTGACCGTACTGCCGGTGCCGACGCCGGTATGCACGGTCTCGGCAACGAGCCGAGCAGTACTTTGCGTCCCGTCGCCGGGATCCGGCCGCGTAGGTCATGCGTCCGCACACCGGGCACAGCAGCCGACGCAGTAGGCGGTCGTTGTCGGTGGCCACGGCCTTCAACAGCAGTCGGCCGAGTGCGCCGATCCGCTCGGTGGCTTGCCGGTCCCTGTACGCCTGGGCTCGGCAGGCCGGGCCGCAGTACAGGCGCCGCCGTGTCGCGTTCTTCGGCAGTACGGCGCCGCAGACGTAGCAGTGCCGGCGGCGGGCCATACCTCCAGGATCGCTCGTGCGGACGGCTTGCGGTACCGCCGCGCATCGCCGGACGTGCTTCTACCGGCGCCCCTACGCGACCAGATCTCCGGTGGGGTGCCGCACCGCCGTCTTCACCGACTGTTCCAGGTCGTAGCGGTTCTCTGCGGTCTCGTCGGCGTGCGCCGTGATCGCGGCCTGAGCCGCCTCTGATGCCTCGCGCCAGCGGCTCCACTGTGCGTCGTACTCGTCACCGGTCAGGCCCGCGAGCCGGGCCCGTTCCTGTTCGGCGACACGCTCCAGTTCGATCAGGGGTTCGGGTATTTCTTTCACGTGCATGGATCCTAAGCGGCTGCCACGGAGAGCCGTCACCAGCGCTACCGGGCACACACGTCGAAGGTCACAGCAGCGGGGACAAGGCCACGGCCGCGTCGCATTCCTTGCAGGGGACCGCCCCGGCCCTGGTGCGCAGCACTTCCAGCGCGGCCAGGACGTCCAGCTCCTCCGCGCCGGCCGGGGCTTGCGGGCAGTCCCACACGTGCACCAAGACCTGGCCGGGACGCCCGGATTTCGGTGGGATCACCTGTACCTTCCACCCCCAGCGTCCGGCGGTGTCGACCGGCTTGTCGCCGGGCGGGCGGTGCGTGGGCACGTCGTCGTACGACACCCCGTCGGGCCGCTCGACCTGCGCGGGTGTGAGCCAGACCCGGTACTCGCGCGGCTGCACCGTCTCCGTCGGACCGTCCGTGATCCACATCGGGATGCCCACCAGGTACATCCAGCCGCCCACCGACCACTGTCGCCGCTCGTGCAGGACGCCGCGCACCGTCTGGCCGTCCGGCAGGGTGACCAGGATCGGGGGCGGAGACGCGTCGGCGGGCATGCGGCCACCGTATGCGACGCGCCGCTGGCCGACGGAGGAGTCCCGCACTGTCCACCAGCTCACGGCTGAAGCGGCGGCGGCCGACCCCGAGTAGGTCCGGCCGCCTGGTGTCACGGGCCGCCGGTCAGAAGGGCAGGCCGACCACTTTCTGGTGCGCTTCTCCGAGGATGTACTCGGCCCGCTGCTGCGGGTCCAGCCGTTCCGGGATCCGGTCGAGCCGCGCGGTCAGGTCGGAGAGGTACGCCTCGACCCGGGCGACGCCCTGCGGGTTCCGCGGCCGCATACGGGCGAGTGCCTTGCAGACCAGCCCGGCCCGCAGGCGCGGGATGGTGTACATCGGGTTGGTGGCCGACAGGTTGAGGTCGTTCAGGGGCAGCTCCCTGCCGACCTGCTCGGCGATGAGTTCATAGGCGCCGATGAGGCGTCCGCAGACGTAGCCGGGGGTGCTGCGGGTTTCGTTGAGTGGCACGGGATCTCCTGATCGCATCGATACGGGGGCCGGTGCCCTGCGCGGTTGCGAGGGCACCGGGATGCCGTTCTCTGGGTTTTGATCCTCACCTCGGCCGCCGGGCCGAGTTCTCGACCGCGCCGATGCCGCGCGGTGTGCCACGTGCTGCTTCGGACACTACCGCAGCGCACGGACAAGGGCAGGAGAGTGCCGTCAGGGACGGGACGGGCGGCGGCGCAGGTCCGCTGCCCATTCCCGGAGTGGGTCGGCGAGGGCGAGGTTGTCGCCCCGGTCCACGGTCTGGAGGAGCATGGCGCACACGGTGGCCTCGGCGGCGAGTGCGTCCGGGCTGCCCAGGAGGGGGAAGGCGCTGCGGACGCGTGCGGCGACCGTGGGGTGCAGCAGCGAGTAGGCGTAGAGCATGGCGCAGTCGAAGCCGATGGGTGCCTGCCCCCAGCCCTCCCAGTCGAGGATCTTCAGGGGGCTGGTGAGGTTCGCCCAGTGCAGATCGCCGTGTGCCGTGGCCCAGCAGGGCGCCTCCGGGGCCGGGATGCCCACGAACTGCGGGATGGCCCGCTGCATGTACTGCGTGCGGACGGTGACGCGGTCGGTGGCGGCCGCCGCGAGCTTCTGCAACGTCTCCGTCAGCTGGGCCCACCAGGTCTCGGGGAGGTCGAGGTCCTGGTGCAGGATCGGCGTGCCGGAGAGGACCGGTTCCTCTACCCGCAAGGAGAGTTCCGCGCGGTAGGCGGTGCCGTCCTCGGTGGCGTCGTGCAGGCCGACCAGCGCCGGGCGGTGGCCGTCGAGGTCGCCGAAGGTCCGCTGTGCCTCCCAGGCGCCTTCCCACAGCTTCCCGGAGGCCTTCTCCTGCCGTTCGGCGACCAGCCGCAGCCACACCGGTGCGCCGGCGGCGGTGCGGGCCGGGGCACCCAGGGTGCGCCCGGCCCATCCCCAGAACTCGCCGCCCGCCTCCACGGTCACGGCCAGAGCCTTCGCCGCCCGCCGGTGGTGGGCGCGCATGCGCTGCTCTACGGCCTGGTCAGACGGAGGCGAGTACACCGGTGATCTCCCGCAGTCGGGCGATGTCCACAGAGGGCTGGGCGAGTGCGTCAGCCGCGTCGTGCCAGTGTGCCGCACTGGAGGCGGACACAAGGACATCCGTCACCCCTGGGCATGACGCCGTTGCCAGCAGGCAGGCCTGAGCGGGTGTCAGGCCCGGCCGGATCAGGTCGACCAGTTCCTGGCCGACCATCTCCACCAGCTCACCGCCGTGCAGCGGAGCCGAGGCCATCACCCGCATCCCTGCTCCGGGGGCTTCCCACAGCGGGCCGCGCCCGTCCATGACCAGCTCGACCGGCGCCAGGTTCACCAGGCTGACCGGCAGTTGGATCGCCGTCAGGTGGTGCCGGGCGCCGCCTGCCGCCTCGGTGGCCAGCGCCGTCAGCAGCGGCACGGAGAACAGCCCGTCGGCGAAGCCGTGCCAGGTGGCCACCCCGTATCCGCCGACGTGCCCGGCCGCCACCTCCTCCTCCAGGACGGTGAAGGCCTCCCGCAGCACCCGGTACAGCGCGGCCCGGCCGCCCGTGTGCGCCCGCTCGGGGTTGTGCAGCAGGACCAGGTCCAGGCAGTCGCGCCGCAGTTCGAGGCGGTTGCGCCGGACCTGCCAGCGCACGTAGTCGGGCGTGAGGCTGTGCCCGGTGACGGCCTGGGCGGAGGTCAGTACGCCCTCCACCGCCGCGGCCCCTGCGGTCGCCGCGGTGAAGTAGCCGACCTTGGTGGACACCCGCACCCCGGGGTGGGCCGCCAAGCATGGGGCCAGCTGGGACTGTGCCCGGCCGGTGCCGTAGTTGGGCGCGGTGTCGATCCACTGGACGCCGGAGGCGGCCGCCCGCGCGGCCGCCTCCGGAATGTCCCGGCACCGGTAGGTGCCCAGGGCCAGCTGTGCCGTCACGGCATGCTCCCCACGGCCGCGGCCTGCCCGGCGACGAGTTCCTGGACGAGGGCGGCGACCGCGTCGACGTCCAGGTCGGCGGCGGCCGCGAGGGTGGCCAGGGCCACGGTCTCGCCATCGACCAGCGGGCGCAGCACCTTCTCGGCGGCCGGGGCGAACTCGTAGACGCTGCCCGCGGCCGCAAGGGTCACCGCGTCGTCGGTGACGTCCAGTACGGCGCGGGCGGTGGTCAGCCGCACCCGCAGGTCGCCGTCGGCCGGCACGCCGTCGACGTACGGCAGGCTCGGCGCCATGCGGCCCGGGTCCCGGCCGTCCAGTGCGGCGGTGTAGCGGGCGATCAGCGCCGGGTCATCGAGCTGTTCGACCAGCAGCTTGCGCAGCCCGTGCAGGACTTCCGCCTGTTCGGCCGGGGGCGCGAGGCGGGGCAGGTCACGGCGCCATTCCTCGTGCTCCAGCAGCTGCTCGCAGGCCCAGGCGACCAGGTCGGTGGGCGTGTGGGTCTGGAGTCCGCAGGTGACGTGCAGGGAGCGGGTGCCCTGGTCGGCGGCGACCGCGTGCCAGATGCCGCGCGGCACGTACAGCACGTCGCCCGCGTGCAGCACCAGGTCCGCCACCGGCTCGGCCGGGGGCTCGGCCGGGGTCTCGACATCCCGGTGCAGCGGGACGGGGCGGGTGGTGCCGTACAGGCGCCACCGTTTGCTGCCGTCGAGCTGGACGACGACGGTGTCGTGGTCGTCCCAGTGCACGCCGAAGCCCTCGATGCCGGTCCACGACGCGTACAGGTTGGTCTGCACGCGGGTGCGCAGGACGCGTTCGATGTCCTCGGCAAGCCGGGCGACCGGGCGGTGCATCTCGTCCACGGAGTCCAGGACGAGGGAGGCGCCGTCGGCGAGACGGGTGTGGAGTTCGGCGGGCTGGAGCCGACGCCAGATGGTGTGCCGGCGGGTGGTCACCGGCTCGGTGTAGGAGGTCACCTGAAGGGGTGCGCCGTCGCGGTGCAGCCGCATCCGGGGCGGCTCCAGCCGGTGGGTGGCCAGAAGCCGGGTGAGGTCGTCCCAGGTCATCAGCCCGGCGACGTCCACGGCGCCGGGGAAGTGGCGGAAGTCGCGGTGCAGTGCCTGGGCGGGGAAGGCCCCGCCCAGGCATGCCGCGATCGACGTTGTCGTCATCGCGAGTTGACCGCCCTCGTCAGTCGTTCGAGTCCGAGACGCCGGAGCTGCCGCCGTCCGAGGGGGTGGCGGTGCGCGACCGGGCGGCGGTGATCAGCCGCCGGGAACGCACCAGGCCGCCGGACGTGGCCGGGGTCTCGGCGGGCGGGGGCGTGACGGGAACCGGCATGAGGGTCCTCCTCCACTGGTAGGTCGGCCGGGCCTGGACGGCTCGGCCAGGGACATCCGTCAGTGAAGCCGGGCGCGCCGAGGCCGGTAAGACCCGTCGTGGGGGCCCCGTCACGGGGGTATCGTCTGCGCCGACGCTCCGTCATCCTGCGAGAGCCGAGGGGGACTCGTGGACGACTTACGGCCGTCACCGGCCCAGGTGCCGCCCCATCTGCTGCACGACCCGAAGTTCGTCCAGGCCGCCCGCGACCGGGACTTCCCGACGCTCTTCGCGATGGCTCACGGCCACGGGGTCAGCTACTACCGGCTCAGCGAGGCGTGCGGCATCAAGCCCGACCGCGTCTCCCTGATCGCGCGGGGCAAGGCGACGGTGACCGCGCTTGACACAATCGTCCGGGTTGCGGACGCACTTCGGATTCCGGGTGCCCATCTCGGGCTCGCTGCGCGACCCTGGGAGGACAGCACCCCTTTGCGCCTGGAGTCCGACGATGACGGAGACGACCCCATGAACCGCCGCCAGCTGCTGCGCGGCGCCCTCGCCGCCGGGCTCACCGGGGCGGCGCTGACCGCCTTGACCGACACCCGCCAGTCGCTGGACCTGGCGCTTGCCGCCGACACCGAACCCGCCGACCTGTCCGACCTGGAGGCGGCCGCCGAGACCTACGGCTACGGCTACCACGGGCAGCCTCCCAGCCAGGTCCTCGCCGACATCGTCGCCGACTTCGGTGAGCTGCGCCCCCTGCTGAGCACCCCTCAGCCGGTCGCCACCCGTATCCGGGTGTGCCGGACCGCCGGGCAGATGGCCGGCATGACGGCGATCGTGCTGATGGACCTCGGCGCCCGCAGGCACGCACGATCGTGGTTCGCCACCGCCGCCACCGCGGCCAGGGAGTCCGGAGACAAGCAGCTGCTCGCGTGGCTGCTGGCACGCGAGGCGATGGTGCCGCTGAACTACGGCGCCCCGCAGGCCGCCGCCCAGCTCGCCGAGCAGGCGCGGCGGGCCGCCGGGGACCGGCCGACCGCCGCGGCGACCCTGGCGGCCGCTGTCGCCGCCCGCGCCTACGCCCTCTCCCACCAGGTCGAGCAGGCCCGCGAAGCGCTCACCGCCGCCGACGCGTTCATGGAGCGGCTCCCCGCCGGCGCGCGGGCCGACACTTGGCTCACGCACGGCGAGCAGAAGCACCACGTGCACCTGTCCCACGCGCTCACCGCGCTCGGCGATACTGGCCGGGCACGCGAGTGCCAGGACCGGGCGCTGGAGCTGTCCGCGCCGACCAGCACCATCACCCGGTCCCTGCTCCGGATCGACGCGGCCGCCTGCCTCCGCCACGACGGGGACCCCGAGCAGGCGTGCCGCAGGACGGTCGCCGTGATGGACAGCCTCCCGGACGCCTACCGCACCGGGCTCGTCCATCGCCGGGCGTTGGACCTGTACCGCTCGATCCCCGCACAGCACCACCGTGAGGCCGCCGTACGCCAGCTCCGGGACGTGCTGGCCGCCTGACGGCAAAGGCGCCTTCAGGCCCCGGCCGTCTGCTGCGGCAGCGCGGAGTACGCCGCGGCGACGGCCTCACACGGCTCGTGCGGTGAATGCGACGAGTCCCCCACGGGAACCGCATCAGGCCCTGTGCCCAGCTTGGCCATGTACTTCTGCTTGGGCAGTGCGGCGACGCGACCCTTGGGGACGCCATCAAGGCGGACCTCCCAGGCATCAGGGACTCCGTCCTGGGCCACAGCCTCCCAGCCTTCACCGGGCGGCGTGCTTCGCGCGTCCCAGACGGAATGCCAGCCCGACCGGGAGGCGGCGTCCTCGAAGATTCTGATGAAGCCCATTCCCCGCCCCCGTCTGTCGTGCCGTCCATCGCCGCGATCTGCCCAGCTTCGTTGATGCCCACCGTAGCGACACCCGTCACACGGCGTCCGGCGAAGCAACCCCGTTCCGGGATCACGCCTGGTGCGGGTGCACTCCGGTTGCCCTCCATCAAGGGGAGTTCAGCTCTGCGCGGTGGTCTCACCCCTCAAACCCACCTCTTAAGAGGGGAATTTGAGGATTCCGTCGCAGGCCTCTCCGACACCCCCGTTGGAGGCCGGAGAGGGGGCCCGTACCGTCGGCGCGGAGGGTGCCTTACCCGGCCAAGGGGTACGGGTCGCTCTCGCCCGAGGCGAGCAGGGTGAGCTGTTCGGCGGCCGCGGTGGTCGCGGCGACGGGCAGCGTCAAGTCCTCCATCAGCGAGGACGGTTTGAGGACGGAGACGGCCCCGTAGACCGCGTCGCCCCACATGACCGGGGCGGCGACCGCGCTCCATCCGGGGATCTCCTCGCGGGCGACGGCGTACCCCGATTCACGGACCTGCGCCAGGGAGGCGAGGAACTCTCCGGGGGTGCGCACCGCGCCCGGACCGGCGCCGGCGGGTAGCGGCTGGTCGAGGATGCCGGAGACCAGGGACGCAGGGAGGTGGGCGGCGATCACCCGTCCGGAGGCGCCGACACGCAGGGAGTTGGCGATCTCGACCATGTCGGTGGCGCTCAGCCCGAGGGACTCGAAGTCGTAGCGGCCCGGTGCCCCGGCGGCATACGCCCTGCGGGGGCCGCCGTAGGGCGAGAGCACCCACAGCATCGCGAAGCCGTCCACGGTCCGGCTGAGGCCTTCCAGGGCGGGGCGGGCCGCCGCGGTGTCCAGCGTGGCGGCCATGGCCGCCACGCCGATCCGGGCGGCGCCGGGCCCGAGCCGGTACCGGCCGGGCGGCACCCGCAGGAAGACGGCGGTGGAGATCCCGGATTGCAGAATCCGGTAGACGACGGCCACGTTCAGACCCGTGGCGGCAGCGAGTTCGCTGGGACCGTGATCGGTGCCGGGCAGCAGCGTGAATGCCCGGACGACGAGCATGACCCGGTGAGCGTGAACAGTTCCCCCGGAACGCTCGACAGGCTCATTCTCGCAGGATTCGGCAGTTCGGATTTCCTTCGGCGTGGTGCAGCTGGACATGCTGTTCCTTGTCGCGCATGCCGCCCTTCCCTCCGCACGCGGAGGCGGACGGTCCTCCCCGATAGGGCGCCGTCCGACGCTCGGAGTCGCCGGTCGAACGCGCCCCCTACCCCTGATCCTCTCCCCACCCCCCGGTTAGTTGCGGATCGAACCACTGATCACAACCCTACATGCGCCACGCGGAAAGGCATCGCGGTTTTATAACACCCCATAGCGGGCGTAATCACCCCGGCATTGCGTGACGCGAAATACAGTCCGTTCGACACGCGAAAAGAGGGTGACCGACAATCCGATATTCAGGCGTATTACGCGGAGCGAAAACCACATGAGATGACAAGGATTGCGCGACGCGAAAAAAATTGACAGGCCCGATAAACGCCGCATTGAATTCCACTTCCGGAAGGAATTCGCGACGACGGGGGAGTCCCTTGAGTATCCACACCCGCAAGGCGTTCAAGACCCTGGTGCTCGGCACGGCGCTCGCGGGCGCCGTCGTGCTGCCCAGCGCCACCACGGCGTCCGCCGCGTCGGACCCCGTGCACCGGCCCGCGTGCGGCCGCTACCAGCTGCCGACCGACCACAAGTGCCTCATGGCCGAACGCGGCAAGCAGGTCAACGGGTGGAAGGTGACGGTCAACCTCCACGCGGAACAGCGGCGCGGCCACGACTGGGTGTTCGGCGCGGCCTGGGTCGGCAAGGGCGGGCACGTGTGGGTCGAGCGGCAGCACGCCGGGCACACGCAGACGCTGGGCAAGAAGACCACGCTGGGCGACGGCTCGGTGTCGATGGGGTCGGACGGGGCGGTCTACGACGGGCCCGGCTACATGGCCAGGGCCTGCGCGGACGTCAAGGGCGGCGCACTGCGCGCGTGCACGGACTGGTACTGACCGGCCCGAGACGGCCGCGCCGCCTCCCGGCAGGGAGGACTTCACCGCAGGGCGGGCACCCGAAGGGGCCCGCCCTGCTCCGTTCGCTCAACGAGGGGGAAGACGTTGTCCGCGCAACTCACCACGACCTGGGTCCGGGTGGGCGACCAGTGGGTACGGGCCGACCGCATCGTGGCGGTCCGGCTGGAGGCCGCCGCCGGGACCGCGCTCGGCGGCCGGTGGGGCGAGGCCCCGAATCAGCGGCTTCTGGTGTGCACGACGCTGCCCGCCGAAGAGGAGAGCGGCAAGGCCGTCTGGCAGGAGGCCGCCGTGTGCGTGAGGGAGCACGGCGAGGTCATCGCCGGGACGCTGCTGGACGCCATGAACACCACCAAGACGCCGGCCGGAGTCCTGCGGTACGTGTACCCGGCCCGCTCGGCAGAGGGGTGGGTCACGCACTGGCAGGCGAGCACGACCCTGCCGCAGGGGCCCGCCCTCACCGGCGAGCCCAGAAGGCTCCCCGCCATCACCGGCACGGCCAGCACCCCGCGCAGCAAGGCGCTACGCGGCGCCTGAACAAACCCCCGGGGGCCCGGGTAACAGCAGTCCTCACGCTGCTGTTGCCCGGGCCCCACGACGTTTCCCGCGCCCGACAACGCACCCCCGCCCAGGGCCTGAGCGGGACCGCCGAGGCCCGCGGGTTATCTGGCCAGATAGACCACATCTGAGGGTCCGGCCGGAGCCCCGGGCGACTGGTGGGTGCCCGGGGCTCCGGCCGAAGGGTCAGCGTTGGTTGGGCTTGCGGGACTGCGGCTGCTGTTCGGTGCCGCCGCGGCGGAGGTGTCCGGCCTGCTCGGTGCTGCCGGGCGCGGCCTTCTTCCCTCCCCGCTTGGCACTGGTCGACTTGGCCGACGTCGACTTGGCGGTGGTCGACCGGCCCCGGGCGGCCGCCGAGGAGACGCGCTTCGTGGCGCCGGGCATCGGCCGGTTCAGGGCTTCTCCCATCTTGCGCATGGCGGGGATGTCGACCGCCCCGCCGTTCACGGGCGGGGTGCCGCCGTCTCCGCGCCGGGGACCGCGGTACTCGAAGGCCGCACCTCCCAGCCGCAACAGCGCCTCCGCGCTCGGCAGTTCCCCGCGCTCCGTGCCGCGTTCGTCGTTGCCACGCAGTCGGTCGGCTCCGGCCTGAGCCCATCCGGCAATCCTCTCGCACGCACGGAGCGAGACCCGGCGGAAGAAGTCGGCGACACGGCCGTCGCCCATCAGCCTGCCGAAGTGCTCGCCCGCCCGCTCCCTGATGACGCGGAACAGGTGCCCGACCGCGCCCCTCACGGTCTGGATGCGCTGCCACTCCGGCAGGTCCTGGAGCGCAGGGGCGTGTGCATCGGCCTCCCCCAGCGCGGTGTTCACCGCGGCCGCCCTCTGCTGCGGGTCACGGTCCTCCTGCGCCGCCTCCGGCTCGGTCGGCAACGGCGGCAATGGCACGCGCTCACGCAGCACTGCGATGGCGGCCGACGCAGCCTCGGAGGCCGGTCCCGCCTCGGGAGCGGGGTTCAGCATGGCGATTGCTTCGCTGAACAACGCCCCCAGCCGGTGCAGTTCGTCCTCCACCGAGGAGAACAGCTCGGCGCCGGTGCCCCTGTCGGCGGGCACGTGCTCGTCCCACGCCTCCTGGACAGCAGCGAAGTCGGCGACGACATCGAACGCACCGTCGTCCACCAGGTTGGGGTCCACCGGGCCCGTCCACAGCGGCAGCTCCCCCGACTGATCCGGTGACGCTTGCGCCGACTCGGCCGGGTCCTGCCCAGCCGTCGGCCTCGGGGGAAGGTTTACGTCGATGTCGGCGGTCCACGGCAAGGGCTCGCTGCCAGCCTGCCGGTCTTCGCCATCGTCACCGGTCTCGGCCGCGCTCTCCTCGGCCCCTTCCGGGGACGTCTCGGGATCGTTGCGGTGTTCGAGCCACTCGCTCCAGCTCAACGACCCCGTGTAGCGCTCGTATTCGTCCTCCAGGGCGCGCGCGGCGACGCCGTCCTCCCAGTACTCGGCGTCGAGCTGCCTCATTTCGGCCTGGATGGCTTCGTCGTCACTCGAAGGCTGCTGTCCATCCTCGGGTGATGCGGGGCGAGCGGGCGTGGCCATCTCGGGGTCCTCCGGTGCGTCGGGGCTCGGGGCAGGCTGTTCCGGCGACGCCGCATCGACGGCCCGCTCCGCGCCGGGTGTGTCGGCAGGTTCGGGCGCCGGTGCCGGAGTCTGCTGCGCGCTGTCGTCGCGGCTCGGCTCGGCCGGCACGGGGGCGGCGGCTGCGGCGGCTTGCTCCTGCGCTGCCGCACGTTCGGCCAGCATCACGTCCAGGGTGGCCTGGAGGCGTCCGTGCAGGCGCGTGGTCTCGTGCAGCAAGGACAGCAGCGGGAACGCGAGGTGCTGACGCTCGTCGAGGGCGGGGTCGACCGGCAAGGCCGCGCCCCAGGCGTTGACCGCCTGCTGCACCCCGGTGAGGTTCGCGGCCATCTGCCGCGAGCCGTGGTTCTCGATGTCGGCGGCGCCCAGCCTCCCGAGCTGGTTACTCAAGGCCTGGAACTGCGGGTTCTGCGAGTAGTTGGGGTTCGCCCGCTCGGCCGCCGCGGTGATGGTGCGCAGGTGCTGCTCGGCGGCGGAGCGCAGTTCGACGCGCAGCACGTCCGCCCGCGAGAGCGGCCCCCGGGCGTCGGCCGCGACCGGCGGTTCGCCGTAGGGCTCCCCGGTGAGCGCCGCGAACATCACCGCGCCCTGGTCCGCCGCATCCTGCGGCAAGCCGTTCAGCTCCGTGACGTCGGCGGGCATGCCGTCGACCGTCATCCGGGCGAACCAGAGCCCGGAGGCGGACGGGCGCACGGCGGCGACGGTGACCTCGCCGTACAGCAGCTCACCCTCGCTGGGGCCCTCGCCCTCCACGCTGATCAGCCGGAGCCCGTACCGGGCATCGGCTGCGAGCGGGACCGTCTCCGTGAAACTCCGGGGCTCGGGCGGGTCTTCGACGTCCACGGCCGGGGCGGCGTCCTCTGCGGGCGTCTCCGCGGGGAGGTCGTTCGCGGGCGGGACGAGGTCGACAGCCGGGGCTGCGTCCGTCACGACGGAAGTGGATTCCGGCTCGCCTGCCACTGCTTCCTCCTGCTCGGGCTGGTCTGGGTCCTCGTCCGCCGCGCGATCCGGCGCGGGAACGTCCTCCGGCGCGGCCGCCGGGTCTGGTGCGGGGGCGGCGTCGTCGGCCCCGAGGAGCGGGAGCTGTCCGTCCTCGGCGGCCGTGGCGTCCGCCGAAGGCTCCGGCTCGCCAGTCTCCGTCACCGGAGCTTCCATCCAGGCTCCGTCGCGGAAGACGTACCCGGTCTGCTGATTCGAGGCGTGGTCCCGGACCCACGGCATGATCTTGTCCGGGTCGTCGAACCGACGCAGCCGCTTGGGAGTTGGGCCCGGCGGCTGGTCGTTCAGCGAGACGGCGAATTTCGTGCGCCGGTACTCGATGGAGGGCAGGAACAGCAGGTAGCTGGTGCCCGGGAGGGTGATCTCGTAGCGGCCGTCCCACTGGCCCGTGTACGTCAGGCTCTCGCCGTCGACCAGTCCCAGGCTTCCCGCCCCGCCCTGCGATTCGGGTGCGGGCTCGGCGGTGTTCTCCGGTGTGGCCGGCGGGGCGGCGGACTGCGGGGCTGCGACCTCCTCCGGGGCCGTGGTGGGGAACAGGTCCAGTTGCTCCTCGTCCGGGGCGGCGGGCGCGCTCTGTGTCTGCGCAGGTTCCGGGAGGCCGGGGGCGGGCGCCGTCTGCGGCGGTGTACGGGTGCCTTCCGCCGCGGTGAGCGCTTCTTCGGCCTCGATGAGCAGCGGCGCGTCGGTCGGTGCGGCCGCTTGCTCCGGCTCGGGGGCGCGGACCCGCTCGCGCGCCCACTCCAGCACGCCGCCCCACTCCACGTAGCGGCTGCTCGTACCGTCCGGTGCGGTCACCTCCAGGCGGTGGCCGTCCTCGCCGGGCTGGCCCTGCTGGTAGACCAGTTCCACCTGGTAGTCGGTCCCGCCGACGGTGATGTCCCAGCGCGGTCCGTGCTCGAACGGGGCGCCGCGGCGCCGGGGGCCGTTGGGGTGATCGGTATTGATGCTCTCGCCCTCGTAGAGCGCCAGCTTGTTGGCGTCCGAGCGGTATCCGTAGAACACCCAGTCGTCGCTGTCGTTCGGGTGGGTCTGCGGCGTGCGTCCCAGGGCCGCCCGCTCGGCCAGTTCGTAGCCGGAACTCATGGAAACGCCCGTGCCCTGGGAGACGCCGTACAGGTCCCGCAGGACGAACCCGCGGTATCCGCTCGGGGTTTCGTTGGCGAGACGGTAGCGCTTGCCGGTAGGCAGGTGGACGCACGTCCACTCACCCTCTGCCGTGCGGCGCACGGTGACGTCCTGCCGTTCGTACTCGCGCGGCACGATACGGCGGCCGCCGCGCCGGGCCTCGGCGACGTCGGCCTGGCGCTGGTACTCCTTGTAGGACAGTCCGGTGGTCAACTCGACACAGCTGCCGCACTCGGCGGCCAAGTCCCCGTGGTCTTCGCTGCGGCTCCACCAGTTCCACACCATCGTGTAGCGCTGGGTGTCGGGTCTGCCGCAGCGGTCGCAGTCGCCGTTTCCCGCGTGCCCGTAGACACCCAGGCGCCCGTCATCCGGGGCGCCCTCCGCGCCCGGGTGGATGGCGGGTTCCTTCCGGCTGGTGCGTCGGCGGCCGGTGCGGCGCGCGGGCGCGGCGGGTTCCGGGGTCTCGGCGGGGAACAGGTCGAGCTGCGCCTCCTGTGCCGTCGTGGCGTTCTCGGGTGCCGCGTCGGCGGGCGCGGGGCCCGGCGTGGTGGCGTCCGGTGAGGCACTCGCGCGGTTCTGTGCGGCGCGGGGGTCCTCCGGGCCGAAGACGTTCAGGAAGGTGCTGGCGTTCTCGGCCCGGGTCTCCAGGTCGTCGCGCACCTGGACGTCGTCCTGTGCGGCCGACAGCCACAGCAAGCCGTCGTACGCGGTGGCCAGGTCCTCGGCGATGCTCGCGCCGTGGCTGCGTCCCTGGGCGAAGGCGTCCAGGGCGGCGGCCAGTTCGGCGTGCCGGGCGGCGGCCGCCGGGTCGTCGTTCAGCCCGTCCGGCAGTGGTGGGAGTCCGGTCTCCGGCCGTACCAGGTGCAGGGTGAACGAGGCGGTCATGTCCTCGTCCAGCCGGTCGGGGGCGGGCGGTCCGGACCGCAGGGCTCGCACCGCCAGTTCGGCGAGGGTCGCGTCACGGCTGCGGAAGCGCGCCAGGCGGCGGTCGGTGGTGCCGAAGACGGGTTCCGCGTTCCACAGCGGCGCGGCATCAGGGAGGACGGTCGAGTCGGCGACGTCGTTGATGTCGGCGATCCGGCCGACCATCCGGCCGTCCATCCACACGTCGGCGCTGGTCTCGGTCAGGGCCGACGGGGCGGGCACGACCCGTACGCGGGCGGCGAAGGCCTGCATGCGCTCGGGGCCGCCGAAGCGGGCCATGGCCTGTTCGTCGGTCTCCGCGCCGACGATCCGCCAGTACGGGGCCGGGCCGACCAGGTGCGCGGCCGCGGTGAGATCCGGCTCCCCGCTCTGTTCCGGAGTGCTGGTGTCCGCCGGGGCCGCGGGCTCCGCCTCGTTCCCGGCCAAGGCCTGCGCTGGGGCCTCGCTGGACGCTTGCGCTGGGGCCTCGCTGGAGGCCTCCGTCTCGGCCGGCGCGGACTCCGGGGCGCGCGCGGGGGCGTCCGGTGCCGCTTCCGGTTCGGCGGCCGTCTCCGCCCGGGGGCTGGGCTGGTAGGGCCCGGCGTACGGGTCGGTCTCGCCGATCGGCAGGATGGTGGCCCGCCACCGGGCGGTGTCGTACACCTCGAACTCGAAGCGTTCGGCCGCGTTGCGCAGCACGCGTGCAGTGCGCCGCTCCTCGGCGGTGACGCCGGGGAAGGCCTCGGCGGCAGCCCGGGCCGCATCACCGAGGGCCTGCATCTGCGCGGTGTTCATGACGTACCTGCGGTGGGATGCCACCCACTCCGGCGGCTCGATCGGGCTGCCGTCCGAGTAGGTGGCGTCGAGCACCAGAGTGCGCAGCTCCCGGACCTGAGCCGTGGTCAGCCGCACCTCACGCCCGGCGTACTCGGCAGGAATCGGGCCACGGTGTGCCGGTTCCTTGACTGCGTGCAGTTCGGAGCGCACGCTCCCGGCGGCCCGGATCGCCGGGACGCCCGCCGAGGGCGGCAGCGCCTCATGGAAGGGCATGTCGTCGGGGGCGCCGCCGCGGGCATCCTGCGCCCACCAGTAGCGGCGGCCGTCGTCGCCGATCCGGGCGCGCACCCAGCCGATGACCGCGCCGTCGGCGTCGACCACCGTTCCGTGCCCGGCCTCCGTATCCAGGTCGACCAGCCGGTTGCCGTTGCTGTAGCGCAGCTCGATGCCCTCAGCGGTCGCCGCCTGCGCGGCATCCGCGGCATTCTGGCGCTCCTTGGCCACCCGGTCGGCGTTCTCCGGCCGGGACGTGCCCTCGGGCCACTCGACCTCGCTGATCTCCCAGACCCGGGTGCCGGACTGGGTGGTGACCAGCACCAGGTCGCCGTCGTCGGTACCAACGACCGTCCCGGGACCGTCCGGCGTCTGGACGATCGTCGTGGCGACGACTTCCGGGGGGACCTCGATGTCGGCGGCCGCGTCCTCCAGCTCATCTTCCGGCGAGCCGGTGTCGATGGCCCCGGTGGGCGTGTCCGGCTCGACGGTGGCCGGCGGCGGGGCGGGCTCCGTGTCGTCCGCGCCCGGCGCGGGCTCACCGTCGACCGCCGGACCAGGGGCGGGATCGGCAGCGGAGGACGCCGTGGCAGGTTCCGCCGCCTCCGACGCAGGCGGGGCGGCAGTCTCCTGCTCGGCCTGCGGGGTGTCCTCCGCCTCCGGGGCGGGGTCGGGCCCGTTGTAGTTGTAGCCGACGCCCAGCCGCTCGAAGGCGACGCGTAGGCCGCGTACGGCCGTGTCGCGGTCCTCGAAGGGGGTGTCACGGACCTGGTACCACTTCTGCTGACGGCGCGACCACCTGAAGTCCAGGTCGTGCAGCGCGTCCCGGATGCGCTGGTCCCCTCCGCGGGGGGTGTTGCGGACCTCGGTTCCCTCCGCGTCGTGGTCGATCACGATGCGGGCCGCGGCCACATCGTCCGCTTCGATCTCCGCTTCGGACGGCAGCTCGATGACGGTGCCCGGGGCGGCGAGGATCGCCTCCAGGTCGACGGTGAACAGCGGCTCCGTCTCCCCCTGGTACAGGGTGAGGAGGTCCAGGTTCAGGTCGGTCAGGAGGTCACTCCGCTCCTGGCGGCGCTCACCGACCTGGTAGTTGACCCACTCGTTGTAGCTGATGCGGTAGGAGCCGCCGACGCGCTCGGCGACCTTGCCGATCTCGTGGATCAAGTCGGGCAGCGGGTTGTCCGGTTCGTAGGAGAACCCGAAGCCCGGCCGGTCGATGTGGGCGACGACGTCCCGGCCGGACAGCTTGTGGCGTCGCAACAGCGGCTCGTAGTACCGCAGGACCGCCGCGCAGTGGGCCATGGCCGGGGACGGGCCGGTGTGCTGCTCCGTCTCCGGTACGTCCGGTTGCGGTCCGAACCGTTCACGGGCGGCGGCGAGTTGGTCCTCACTCGGCGGGGCCAATTGCCACAGGGCAGTGTCCAGGGCCTCGAACGCCGTGCGCGCGGCCTGGTTGCGTTCGCCCTGACGGAAGTGGATCTCTGCGTCCAGGCGCCCGTACCTCCGCCGAGGCGCTGTGGCGGGCCGGTTGGCCTCTTCGTATTCGGCGGCCGCCTCGATCCAGGCGGGAAGTTCCTCCCACCGGATCGCCGTGACCGTTTCGCCACCTTGCTCGATGGTGATGCCCTCGGCGCCGGTGGACAGGCGCACGTCGCCGTTGCCGCGCAGGCTCTGCGGCAGGTCGCTGCTGGGCGAGGCGTACCAGGCGGTCGTCGGGGTCTGCTGCTGCCCGGCGATCCAGTCGCGTACTCGCTCGGTCGGCTCCGCACCGGAGGGGACCGTTTGTCCGTCCACAACGCATGCGCTGACCAGTTCCGTGACCTGCTGTTCGCTCAGCAACGCCGTGATCGTCCACCCAGCGGACTGATCAGTGCGGGCCGGTTGTGGTTGCGGGCCGCCGACGTGTGCCACCGACACGCGGCCGCCGAAGGCGTCGATCAGGTCTTGGAGCGGCGCCGTCTCCTCGGGTGCCGCTTCCGTGGGCGAGGGGGCCGGGGTCTCCTGCGGGGCGGGTGCGTTGTCCGGCAGCAGACGGGAGCCGTCGGGGACGGCGACGATCTGGCGGGGGTGGAAGCGGCGGGTCTCGCCCTCGTCGTTGCGGCCGACGTAGTAGCCGTCCCTCGGGTCGGGGCCCTCCTCCACGGTGACGGTGCGGTAGTGGAGGTGGCGGTCCTCGGCGTACTGGCGCCATCCCGCGCGGACCCGGTCGCCTGCCACCAGCGTCACCGAGCCGTCGCTGAAGGGATGGTGCCCCTCGGGTACGGCCTCGTCGCTGGCACCGGCCCACCAGTTGTCCTCAAGCTGGGGTTCGGCGGCCGGGGCGCCGGGTGCTTCGGGCGTCACCGGCTCGGGGGACGGCTCCGCCTCGGGGCCGGGTTCGGCGGGCTGGCCGGGCTGCTCGGGGTCCGGCTGATCCTGGGGTTCGGCCGGCGGGGTGTCGTCCTGCTGCACCGCGGCGGCGGCCGTGGTCGCCACGGCCGGTGCGGTCTCGCCCGGCACTGCACTGGTGGCAGCCGCGCCTTGGGCGGGCGCCTCGGCTTCGGCCGTCTCCGCGCCGGGGTCGGCGCCGGAGGTGTCGTCGGACCGGGTCTCGTTCTGCGCGAGGCCGCGGGCCCGGGCCTGGATCTCGTGCTCATCCTCGATGGACTTGCGCAGGCTGGCGATGTGCTCGCGCAGCGCTTCGAGTTCCCCGTCGACCTCCTCGGCCGCGTCCGCGTTGACGCTCGCGGCGCGTTCGGCCCGTTCGGCGAGGGCGGCCTCCTTCTCGTTTGCGACGACGAGCCTGCCCAGGGACTTCTCCTCGCGTTCCTTGGAACGCGCCTGGATGCGGTACGGGTTCTCGTCCTTGGGGCGCAGGTTGGCGGCGATCTCCTCACCGCGCTCGCGCATGGAAGCAGCCGACTTCTCCAGCTTGTCGAGGTCGTCGTCCAGGTGGTTGAGGAAGTGCTCCAACGACTGGATGGCGCCGCGCCCGTTGGACTGGGTGACGGAGGAGGCCTGCCATTGCGCCCGGTCCTCGCGCTGACCCATCGGTACGACGTGGCCCCAGGCGAAGCGCAGGCGCATCTGACGGCGGCCACTGGCCCCGTAGGCGATCTCCGCGTGGAAGTCCTGCCCGCCGAAAGTACCGACCGGGATGCGTTCGCCGGGCCGCAGCGACTGGTCTCCAGCGATGGCGGCCATCCGGGCGCCGAGCGCGTTCGCGGCCGCGTCACGGCTGCGGTAGGTGGCGTCGTCCACGGTCATGGCGAAGTCGTCGCCGGTGGTCGGGCGCCGGTTCGGGGCCGCCGCCCGCATGCCTTCCAGGGCGGTGTCCGCGCGGGTGAGGAAGTCCTCGATGTCGTTGAGCTGCTGGGAGCGGTTGTCCTGCTGGCGATCCCAGCTGCGGGCCAGACCCTGGAGCCGGGCGCGTTCGGCCGTCGCTTCGGCCAGTTGCAGGATCGCCGGGTCACCAGAGGCGAGGGCGGAGAGCATGCCCAGGTTGATGGCGTCGGCGCCGATGTCCTCGATCTCGCGCGCCGAGAAGTCCTTGCGCTGGATCTGGCCGATGAAGCGGGCCTTGCGGGCGAGGGTGGTCAGCCGGAACTCATCGAAGGTGCGCTCGGTGATGTAGTACAGGACGCGGACGTCATCGGGGGTGTTCTCGATCCACGGCGCGTTCAGGTTGCCGCGGCGCTCGATCCGGCCGTCGCGCTGGGCCATGTCCGCCGGCCGCCACGGGTACGACATGTGGTGCAGCGCGACCGCCCGGTCCTGGATGTTGGTCCCGGTTCCCATTTTCTGCGTGGACCCGATCAAGACCCGGACGCGCCCGGAGCGGCAGTCGGCGAACAGCTTCTCCTTCCGCTTGTCGGTGCTGGCCTCGTGGATGAAGCGGATGGACTCGCGCGGCATCCCCCGCTGGACCAGTTCGTCGCGCAGGTCCGCGTACAGGTCGGCGGCGTGCTTGGCGGTGCTGCCCGGGGTGCCCTCGTCCAGGAAGACCAACTGGAGGCCGCCGGGCAGGTCCTGCGGGGTCGGGTTGTCCCCGGAGACCGGGTAGACGATGTCCTTCGTCTCCTGCCAGATCTCCGTGATCTTCTCGGCCGCGTACGGGACCTTGCTGCCCATCTCCTTGCTGCCGCCGAGGATGCGCATGTCGACGGCGGCGGCGTCGGCGAGGTCGCGGACCTTCTCCATGTCCAGCACGCGCCCGCCATACGTCGGGTCCTCGCTGCTGATCTGCTCGGCGGTGATGCTCAAGCCCAGGTTGCGCAGGGCCTCGGTGGCGTCGACCAGGTCCAGGTCGACGGAGGCCCGCAGGCCCTCACCGAGGGCCTTGAGGACGCCGCCGGGCTTGCGCACCCAGGGCTTGTGCGGCAGTTCCTTGATGAACTGCCGCTGCGCCGGCGTGGGCGGGATGAGGATGGTCTCGCCGCGCTGCCCGTCCTCGGTCTCCCGCACGGGCGGGGTGGGCAGGTCCAGGTCTTCGGCCATCTGCACGTCGGCGAACGTGCGGTAGGCGCCCATCAGCTCCGGCACGTTGAAGAAGCGGCTGAAGCGGGCCTTGTACTTGTAGCCGTCGCCCTTGGGGTCGGGCTCCAGCTGGGAGACGACCTCACCGAAGGTGGCGGCCCAGTTGTCGAAGGCGTCGAGCCCCATGTCGTCCAGCAGTTGCGGGGCGAGGTAGCGCTTGAGGACGTAGGCCTCGGTCACCGAGTTGGCGATCGGGGTGCCGGTGGCCAGGGTCGCCACGCGCTCGGACGAGTTGGTCTCGCGCAGGTAGTCCAGCACCATGTGGAGCTTGGTGGCCTTCGCCGAGCCCTGGATCGCGGCGCCGGGGATCGCCGAGACGGTGCGCAGATTTTTGTACTCGTGCGCCTCGTCCAGGAACAGGTAGTCGACGCCGGTGTCTTCCAGGAAGACGCCGTTGTCGTCGCCCATGGACTCGATCTGCTGCTGGAGCTTGGCCTCCGCGTTGGCCAGGGACTCTTCGATCTGCTTGACCGTGTTGCGGTGCATCCCCGCTTCGGCGGCGACGTCCAGCTGGCTGCGCAGCGACTTCATCTCGCGGTCGAGGTAGGCCCGCATGTTCTCGGGCCGCAGCGGCACCCGGTTGAAGGCCTCGTGGGTGAGGATCACGGCGTCCCAGTCGCCGCCCGCGATCCGGCCCATGAACTTCGCCCGGGACTTCTTGTTCAGGTCGCTCGCGGTGATCGCCAGGATCTTCGAGTTGGGGTAGAGCTGCCGGAACTCGCGCGACCACTGCTTGAGCATGTGGTTGGGGACGACCAGGCACGGCTTCGTGGCCAGCCCGGTACGGCGCAGCTCCATCGCGCCGGCGGCCATGGTCGCCGTCTTGCCCGCGCCGACGACGTGCGCCAGGAGCGCCGTCGGTTCGTTGACGATCCGGCGGATCGCCGCGTTCTGGTGCTCCTTCATGGTCCAGTCGGTGATCAGACCGGGAAGGGTCAGCGCGGAGCCCGAATACTCGGGCAGCACCAGGTTGTTGAACTGCTCGTTGTAGATCTTCGCGAGGCGGGCCGCCCTGGTCTGGTCGTCCCAGACCCAGTCCTCGAAGGCCTCCGCGATGAGCTTGGCCTTCTCCTGCGCCTCGTCGGTGGCTTCCTTGTCGACGTAGGTGCGGCCTTCACGGTCGCGGTAGGTGACCTGGATGGTCGACTCGGTCTGCCGCAGCAGCGCGGTGAACAGATCCTGTGTCGGGCGGGACCCGGTGCCCCATTCGGTGCGGGCAAGGTCGCCGGTCTTGGCGCCGCGGACCTCCCACACGGTGCCGCCCGCGTGCAGCACGCTGGCGTCGGTGAAGCCGAGGCCCGCGAGGAAGTCGTTGTAGACGTCCACCGGCAGCCACGGGGCGCCGATCTTCGCCTTGATCTCGGAGGGCGCCAGGTCGGCGGGCTGAACCCGCTCCAGGGCGGAGACGTTGGCCTGGAACGTCGGGTCATCGGCGGCACGAGCCTGGGCGGCCGCGAGCTTGGTGCGGACGTTGCCGGACAGGTAGCGGTGGCGGGGCTCCCAGACGTCGCCGTTCTCCGCATCGCGCTGCTCCGGGTCGCGGTAGGCGAGCCCGGCGTCCGCGCACTGCGCGGCCGCACTCTCCTCGTCCAGGCCGAGGAGGCTGGCCACGCGGCTCATGTCCAGGCGGCCGCCGTCGTACTCCATCGCCAGGGCGATGGCGTCCTCGTGCGAGTTCGCGCGGGTCGGCAGGCGGCGCGGCTCCAAGACGCGGGTCAGGAGCACCTTCTGTTCGGTGCCCTTGCCCGTCCGGTCGTCCCACTCCTCCAGGCCGAACAGCAGCGAGGCGTCGGGGTCGTCATCGATCCAGGCGAACGCGGTGCGCTGCTTCCACGCCTCCGGGACGTCCTTCAGGCCCTGCGCCGTGGCCTGCGCGCGGGCCTCGGGCGGGGTGAACTTGTAGTGCTGGCGCGGCCTGGTCAGCGGCGGGTGGCTCTTGCGGTAGTCCCGCCAGGCGACCCGCAGTTCCGCGCGGAGCCGGGCGAGCTGCGGGGTCTCACCGGGCTCGGGGGTGTCGGCCTCCGCCTCGTACAGGGCCAGGGTCAGGCCCTTGAGGCGGATGAGCCGCACCAGCTGCTCGCGTTGGTCGGGGTGGATCTCCAGCGGGGTCGGCCGGCCGCCGTCGATGATCGTGGGGTTGCCCTCGGCGTCGAGCCCGAGGGCGCCCTCGGTGCCGCCGGTGACGATCGTCTGTACCGGTTCGGTGCGCTGGTCGGCGGCCGCCGTCAGGCCCGCGGCCCGCGCTTCCACGGAGATGGCGGCGGCCGCGGCCGCCAGGGATTCGGCCGGCGCCTGGTCGGTCCGTCCGATGACGGTGACCTCCGGGCCCCACTCCCGAGAGCCCGCGCGCAGGTCGCCGAGCACGTACTCGGGGTGCGCGTCGAAGTAGGTGTTGACCGCGAGTTCTTCATCGTGGCCGGGCAGGACCCGCTTGCGGGCGGTCAGCCATGTCTTGTCGCCCGGCTCCTCGCCGGGCATGCGGCGCCGCAGGAACAGCACGTCGGTGACGACGTCGGTCCCGGCCGCCGCCGCGTGCGCCCGGGCCGGCAGGCGGGCCGCGCCGACCAGGTCGCCGAGCTGGTACATGCGCTCGCGCGCGTCCGGACTCTCCGCGTCCAGGGTGTACCGGGAGGTGATGAGTGCGACGACGCCGCCCGGGCGGGTGGCGTACAGGGACTTCAGCACGAAGTGGTCATGGATCGACAGCTTCAGGTCGGAGTTGTGGACCTTGTCGAACCGCTTGTACCGGCCGAAGGGCACGTTGCCGACCACACCGTCGAATCCGCCGTCGGCGAGCGGGATCTCTTCGAGGCCGCTGGTGATGATCTCGGCATCCGGGTACAGGTGGCGGGCAATCGCCGCGGTGGTCGGCTCGACCTCCACGCCGGTCATCCGCACCGGCTCGCGGGTCAGGATCGGGGCGAAGCCGATGAAGTTGCCGCTGCCGGAGCCGGGTTCGAGGACGCGGCCGCCGGTGAAGCCGAGCCCGCGAACCGCCCCCCAGATCGAGCGGACCAGATCGGCGTCGGTGTAGTGCGCGTTGATGGTGTTGCGGCGAGCCGCCGCCCACTCGTCCTCGGAGAGAAGTTCCCGGATCTGCTCGCGCAGGTCGCTGACGGCTTCCCAGCGTTCCTCCGCCCGCACCCGTTCGGCGGCGGAGTCGAACGCGGCGCCCGTCGGCCGCGGGTTGAAGATGACGGGCAGGGCGCCCCAGCCGGACCAGCGCGCCAGGACGCGCTGTTCCTCTTCCCCGGCCGGACGCTGCTCGCGTTCCAGGACACGCAGCGTCTCCAGGGCCGCGAGGTTGGCGCGGGCCCGCTGCGCCTGCCCCGCAGGGGCGAGATCCCGCTGACTGTCCGGCCGGAAGCGGGGCGGCGGGGCTACATCTCCCGGTGCTCCGTCCCCGGCTCCTTCTCCAGCCAGATCTCCTCCGCGTACACCAGCTCCTGAGCCTTCGACCGCGTCGCCCGCCGGGCCGCCGCCCGCTGCTCCACCGGGAGCCTCTGGAGGAGTTCCGTCGCCAACTGCCCGATCTTCTCCGTCACCCGCAGGTCCAGCTCCTGGAAGTGCGCCTCCTGCTGCGCCAGGCTCCCCAGCGCCTCCAGGGCCTGCGGCCGGTACGTCTCCCAGTACTCCCGGGCCGTCTGCCCGTGCCTGCTGAGCTGCGTCACTGCGGTTCTCCTCACCCTCGCGGAGCGACGGCTCCGCTCCCCCGGTACTCATGAGCGTTCTCCCCCGTGGTGCTGGTAGGGCACAGGCCTTCGACCCGGCCCGGCACGCCGTCACCACGGACGGGACCGGGGGTTCTCCCCGGTCTCGACCGGATGCTCAAAAGCGGCCGGACATGATCCATCCTCTTTGACCCTACGACTCACCAACAGCGGATTTCCCCTGCCGCACCGGCGGCCGCCTCACGACGCCCCGCGTCACGGCCGCAGCAGTACGCGCGCCAATTATCTGGCTACATTTCCTCCATGGCGATGGTGAGGATGAAATTCCACGTGGCGGTGACCGAGGAGGCCCTGAAGGGACTCAACGCATACCGCAAGGCCGAGCGGGACCGCGAGGAGACGTGGATCGCCGAACGCCGGCGGGAGCTACTCGTCCCCGGCATGCCCCGCCGCGCGGCCGCCGCCGTCCGCCGTGACATCCGGGCTCAGGTCACCCGGATGCGGCGCTCCGGTGAGTTCGGCGGCACCCGGGACGACATCGTGACCCGGGCCGTCCGTGAGGAACTGCGTGCCCGAGGCCTGGACCGCAAGTGGCCCAAGCCCCCAGAAGGCGAGATCGAAGCACCGGGCCGCCCATGGGGCACCCCGCCGAGCGCACCCATGGGCGAGGGCGGATACACCGACCGCGTGTCCATCAATCTGCCCCACAACCTTGGCGACACCGTCCGCCGCGCCGCGTACTGGACCAGCAAGGCCGCCGTCGAAGCACTCCAGGACTGGGCCGACCGCTGGGGCGACGGAGTCGACGTTGCACTTCGAGAGGCCGAACGCGACGGCATCCCCGCCGAACTCGCCCTCATGACCGCCACCGGAAGTCTCTCCGCACCGCAATCCGCGCTGGAGATCCGTGACCAGCTTCGGGCACAGATCCTCACCACGGGCGACTTGATACGAGCCTCCATCGACCGGGTAACGAGTACGGGCCAGCCTGAACTCCCTGACGGGGCCCAAGAGTAGAAACAATTGTTTCTAGTTCGTTCGATTTTCCTCGAACGGCCGCCTCCGTTCCCGTCATGCCACGATGCGCATCGTCACCGCAAACATCTGGCAAGCTGTGCGGCGATCCGAGTAGCCGCATCGTGCGGTGAAATCAACGGAAGGCCTCGGAATGAGCACATCCACATCCCTGCCATCGGCCATCGACACGGTCGCCCGTGTCACCAGAACGGCGAAAGTGATCGTCGTCATCCAGCAGAAGGGTGGCGCGGGCAAGTCCACCATTGCCATCAACACGGCCGCATGCGCGGGGCGGTCAGCGGTGATGTCCAACGCAGACGAGTCCGTAGGCGCCCCCGTCGTCGCGGCCGGCATCGACGTCCAGGGAACTCTGGAGAAGTGGTGTGCAGGCGTGCGCGAGGAGGCCCTCCCGTTCGACTACGTCGTCACCAACAGCAAGCTGGGCATCCTGCCCAGCATCATCAACGACCCCGACCGGCGTCGGATCATCGTTGACACCCCGGGCTTCCTGGACGTCGACCCCGACGCCGAATGGGGGGCCGATCCGCTCGGCGAGAGCCGGACAGCCGACGCGCTGCGCGAGGTGCTGGAGGTAGCCGACTTGGCGATCGTCCCGATCACCCCGTCACGGATCACCTGGGACGAGTGCGAGTACACGATCGAGCGTGTACTCAAGCCGCGAGGCATCCCCTTCCTGGTCGTGATCAACATGCACGACCCCGGCAAGGACAAGTCCGAGAAGCAGCTGGACAAGGTCAAGGCGTGGATTGACGAGCGGAACTACCCGCGGGTCGCGGACCCGATCCGCCGATACACCATCCACGAGCATGCCTACGAAAACGGCACTCTGGTGACCGAGTACAAGATGTCCGGCACGGCTCTCAACGCGCGAGAAGACTTCATGCGCGTGGCCCTGACGATGGAGCAGATGCTCTGATGGGTAAGGCGATCAATGTAGGCGGGGCTCCGGTGGCCCCCGGCCGTCCGGACAACGCGATCGAGCTGGCGCGCTCACTTGGCGACTCCGCGAAGCTCCCCACGAAGCAGCTGACCGATACTCCGGCGCTCATCGCGCAGGAGCAGGACATGCTGGTCAAGTGCGAGAGCGCGATCGAGAACTTGCGCTTCGCCTTCTGGGCAGCTGGTAAGGCACTCCAGATCGTGCGGGACGCTCGCCTGTACCGGGCGCAGTTCGAGACCTTCGAGGAGTACACGCAAGCCAGGTGGGACATCACGCCCCAGTACGCGGGCAAACTGATCCGCACCTGGCGTGTGGCCGAAGCACTGTTCCAGGCCAGGCCAGGAGGCGGTTTGGAAACAATTGTTTCCACGAAACTCGGGTACGGGCATGCGTGGGCGTTGGTGCCACTGGTCGAGGAGCACAGCGTGCAGGCGGCTGTCTACCTGTACCTGGGGCTCGTGAAGGTCAAGGGCGCGGGCGTTACTGCGGCGCTCGTCCAAGGCGCTGTAGACGCGCTGCCGCGGGAGGCAGCCGGACACAAAGGGAAGACCGAGGAAGCGGTACTTGCCTACCTCGCCTCTCTGGAGAACGAGACTCATTCGGCTCCGGAGGCCAACCCCGCGAAGGCCGTGCGGGCACTGGCGAAGGCCGCGAAGACCTTCGACGTCGGCACCGTGCAAGCTGCGCTGGAACACGACCCGAAACGCGCCCGCACCGCGGTGAAGTCTCTGATCGAGGCCTTGTCTTCGGTCAGCGGCGTGAAGGTCACGTTCTTGGAGGGCGACACCGAGGACCCCGAACTTGAAGCCGAGGCCGGGGACGTGAACGAGGGCACCGAAAGCGAAGTCGTAGCGGAGTCGGCGGCGTAGAGCGGCCAGAACGCAAAGAAGCGGGCCCCGTCCGAGGACGGGGCCCGCTTCGTATTTAGTCCGGGGCGGTCAGGCGACGAGGGCGACGAGCAGTGCAGCCCCCAGAGCGATGAGGGATGCGCCGGTGATGATCCCGGCGAGGCGCAAGCCCGCGTACTTGCGGCGGGCGATCCGCGAGAGGTGGATGACGTGCGCCACGCGGTCGTGCGGGGTCTGAAGATCCTTCACCAGGTCCTCGGGCGTACACAGCGACCAGTAGAGGAAGCTGCCGCGCGCGACGCCCGACATACGCGGGTGAACAACGAGGAGCACAACGAGCATGGCGGCGATGAGGCCGACGGCGCCGGCGCCGACGAGCATGCCGACGACGGGCGGTAAGTCGTGGCCCGGCACTGCCGCAACGAGCGCGGCGAGCGGCAAGGAGAAGCTGGTGAGCAGGACACCGGACTTGGCATCCGTACGGGAGATCTCGGCGAGGACGGTGGTGTTGGCCGCGTCCAGGCGGGCGTCGAGGTTGCCGGGGTCGGTCACAGGTTTCCTTCCATGTTGGTGGCCCAGGTCAGGGCTCGGGGTCAGACGTTTGCGGTGACGACGCGCATCGCGGCATGACGGAACGGAGGCGGCCGTTCGAGAGGAATCGAACGAACTAGAAACAATTGTTTCTACTCTTGGGCCCCATCGGGGATTTCGGGCTGGCTCGCCCCCCGTGACCGAACGGCCACAATGCCCAGGCGCGCGGACCTGCTTCTTCAGGCGTCCGTAGCGACGTCGAACAGGCCGATCTGCATCTCCGCGAGTTCCTGGAAGCGCTGTTCGTCGGTTCGGGCCCGCTCGGCGGCCAGCGCGTCTCGCCAGCAGGGCCAGCACCAGGGACGCAGGTCTTCAACCGGCGCGGCCGCGTTCTGCACGTCGGTGGCGTGCGGGGTCTTCGGGGCGGCCAGCAGGGGCTTGTTCTTGCCGCTACTGGTGGCGTTGCACCGTTCCCCGTCGCCGGTGTGCTGCTTACCGCAGGCGCCGCGGCAGGCGCAGTGCCCTCCGTGCGTTTCGAGGACGGCGGTCAGGACGGTACCGGGTCGCTTCACGGTCGTTCCTCTCGCTGGTCGAATCGGTTGTCGGTGCGGGCGACGACGCCGCGGGTGTGGGTGGTGACCTCGGTGTTGTTCTGGATGACCGTGCCCTCGTAGCGCTGGTAGATCACGGGCGGAGCGGCCGCCACGACCTCCTTGGCTCCCTTGAAGACCCGGGAGAGGGCGCCGAGCAACGCGACGGGCGCGACGCACACGATGCCGACGACGACCGGGTTGACCTGGCCGACAGTCCACATCACGAGGGAGATGCCGCCGGAGATGGGCACGGAGGCGAGACCGGCAGCGAGCATGATGCCGCTGATGTCGGTGGCGCGCTGGCTCATGGGGGCCCGGCCGGGCTGCTGGACGGGCAGGGCATAGCCGATGGTCGGCACGGGCGTCACGTCCTTGTAGGAGGTGGCGACGGGGGCGTTGTCGCTGTAGATCTCGGCGATCAGGCGGGCGGATTCGGCTGTCTGCTGGGCCTCACTGAGGGCGCGGCCGGCGGGGTGGTCGGGGTGGTTCACTGGGGTGGCTCCTTCGACGCGTTGGGGGAGTGGGCGGGGGACCGGCCGTTCGTGACGGAGTAGCCGGTCCCCGGCCGTGTCGGGGTCAGGGCAGGCGGTAGACGCCCTTGCCGAGCGGGACGAGCAGGTTCTCGTTGGCGAGCGCGCTGACCTCGTTGTTGACGCTGCGGGTGGCGGGTCCGCCTTCGGTGCCGCAGCCGACGGCGGTGCGGATGTCCCTGATGGCCAGGCCTTCGGGGTGGCCCTGAAGGGCGGTGAGAATCCGCTCGCGGATCGTGGGGGCCTTCGCCTTGGCGGCCGCCATGGGCGACGGGGCTTCGGGGAGGTCCCCGTCATCCTGCTGCTTCGCCTTGTTGTCGGCCTCCAGGAGGCCCGTGATGCGCTCCAGTTCGCTGTTGAGGGCGTTCATGTCGACCCGACCCCGGGAGGGCCGTGACGGGCCGCCTGCGGCCTTTCCCGCCTCCTTGGCGGCCTCGGTGCCCCGACGGGCGTAGGCAGCGCCAGCGGCGCGGGCTTCGTCCGGGGTGAGGGTGGGCATCGGGCGGCCGTCCATGAGCTTTTCGAGCTGGGGGTACAGGCCGTTGACCTTCTCCAGGACGAAGGTCCGGAAGAGGATCGCCTTGCCCTCGGTGATCAGCCAGCCCATGCCGGGGGTCGGCACACCCTCAGTCGCGGCAGTGCCCTCGAACAGCTCCTTGGCACCCGCGCCTTCGTAGATCCGCTCCGGGATCGGGGAGATGTGCGCGCCGATCGGGGCGATGCCGTCGAGGCCCATGCCCTGGGTGGACGAGGAGGCGGTGCGCAGCAGGAAGACGTGGCCTTCCTTGCCCTTCTCCCGGATCTCGTGATTGTCGCCGAGTTCCTTGAGGTGGAGGGACTGGACCGCGAGGTCGACGCCGATGCCGACCTTCTGACCGGTCTTCTGAAGGTCGCCGATCATCCAGGCCGCTTCCTTGCGGACGTCCTGGTCCAGCGAGGACAGCAGGCGGTTGATCTCGTCGCCGGTCCACTGGATCAGGCGCCACTGGCCGTGGAAGTCGAAGTCACCGCGACCGCGGCTGTGGGCCTCTCGGTACTCCTTGACCGCGTGCAGCGCGCGGAGCTGCTGCATCGTCTCGTCGGGTCCCTTGGCCATCCAGTCGATGCGGCCTTCCATCTCCGGCATCGACATGCCGCCTTGAACGTCGGCCATCCAGGAGATGACGCCCGAGATGCGCTGTGCGGCGCCGAGCAGGCGCATCAGTCCGGACTTGCCCGCGCCGGTGGTCCCGGCGGTGATGCCGTGCTGAGCCCTTCCCGTGTCGAAGTTGAACAACTGGATGCGGGCGACCGTGCCGTCGTGCGCCACACCGATGGAGATGCGGCCTCGCTCGTCCATCGTCAGGTCTTCCACCGTGGGGGCCCGGACGTGGAGGAGGGGGTTGGCCCGGTAGATGTAGACGACCGCTTCGCGCGGGCCCGCGCCCTCCATGACGAGGCGGGAGATGTCGTCGATCCCGAGGGCGCTGCACAGAGCCTCGTGGTTGACCCGCAGCGTCTTGCCGCGCGGGGCGGCGATCCGCAGGCGGATCTGCTCCTCGCCGATGCTGTACGCGACGAGGTCGACGCCGGGGGCGGCGCCGCCGGTGCAGTTGACGTGCTCGGCCCACAGCCGCTCCAGGGCGGCGCCCGGGTCTTCGTCAGCTTCGTTCTCCCGCGCTTGCGCTGCGAGCTGGGCCTCGGCGAGGCGCCGGGCCTCGGCGAGGCGGGGCGCGACCTGGATTGCCAGGCGGCCGGGGCCGTAACCGGGGATGTCCTTGGTGTCGACCGCGTCCACGGGTACGTCGAAGACGGCGGCGATGGCCCGCTTGTCCAGCGTCCCGGGGACAAGTTGGCCGGCGGGGGCGAGGGCGACGGCCTCGAAGTCGGGTTCGTCGTGGGCGTACTGCCGGATGCCTTCCAGTGTGGTGTCGCCGGTGGACCGCGCCCGGTTCCACAGCAGCCGGATGTGGTCCTCGAAGGTGACCGGCTCCGCCTCACCCTCCACGACCTCGGGCTCCACCAGGACGGGGAGCCTGTCGGCGGCGCGGGCCAGTCCCCTGGAGCGGGTCAGGGGCGCCATGGGGATCATCACGACGGTCCAGGCGGCAGCGCCCAGCATCGGCCAGCCGTTGGGGTAGTCGAGGACCGGGACGAGCAGGCCCGCCGTGTAGGCGCTTGTCCATCCGAGCACGGGCAGGGCCCGCAGGGACGAGGTGAGCCGTCGCGTCCAGTCGTCGGTGTCGCTACGGATCCACAGTCCGACGCTGGTGAGGGCGCCGGTGGCCAGGGCCGCGGCGTGTGCCCACCACGGAATGTCCATCTGCGGGCCGACGGCGGCCCAGGTGCCGGCGGCCCCGTACGCGAGCCGTTCGGCCAGGGCCAGACGGCGGGCGGTCTTGCGTGTCAGCCCCCGCTCACCGGCGGCGGCGTCGGCCTTCACGACGTCGGTCGTCATCGTCATATCCCCTCCGGGAGGAAAGAGGGGAGGGGCCCCGGCGGATTTCGCCGGGGCCCCTCCCGCGGAGGCTTTTCGCTCGGCCGCTTTCGCGGCCGGGCGGCTATTCGGTTACTTGACCTCGTTGAATCCGGGCTTGGGCTGCTTCACGCCCATGGACTGCGTGACCTCGTAGATCCCGCCGTACTCGCCCTCGTGCGCGTCCTTGAAGCCCTGCGCGTCCATCTGCATCTGGTCGGCGGCATTCACCAAGTCGCCCGAGGCGTCGGCGACTTCCCGCAGCGAGGTGGAGCCGTCCATGATGAGGGCGGTGTATCGCGGCTCGACTTCCGCCGCGTCGCACATCTCCGACATGTTGCTTGCCTTGTCGGCGTTGCGGCGAAAGAGCGTCT
The DNA here is from genome assembly GCF_058673395.1 of Streptomyces sp. HUAS MG56. Taxonomy (NCBI): domain Bacteria; kingdom Bacillati; phylum Actinomycetota; class Actinomycetes; order Kitasatosporales; family Streptomycetaceae; genus Streptomyces; species Streptomyces sp. HUAS MG56. The sequence continues at coordinate 79,883 of NZ_JBZWEN010000003.1, forward strand.
GGAGCCACCAGATCTTCTCTTTGAGCAGCAGGGCCCGCGACGCGAGCAGGGTGACGGCGGCCCCGAGGCTGAGGAACCCCAGGTCGCCGTCGGGAACCGCGGGGAGCGTGTCCCTGCGGGGAACGATCTCTCCGGACACTGAGTGGGACCTCCTAGTTCTCGTTGTGGACTCGGGCGGACGGGGTGCGCAGGCCCGCGTCCGCGGTCGCCTGGGTGAGCGGCCGGTACGCGTCGTCCATCTCGGTCTTCGCCGTCTCGCACGTCTCGGCGGCATGGAGCGACTTGACCGACATCTCCTCGGCCTTGCGGGAGAGGACCTCCATCGACTCGGCGAGCTTGCGCATCGCCCAGGCGGTGATGGCGCCGATGATGTTGTGCTTGGACGCCAGACGGGCGGCCAGATCGTCCAGCGCGTACATCAACTCCTTGGCCTGAGCGGCGAGGACGAGGCATTCGTCGTGCGCGTCGAATGCCTCCGAGACCACCTCGTCCAGGAAGTCCACGACATCATCGAGCGTCACCTCCGTCGCGTGCTCGGGGTTCATCCCGTCGTCCATCGCGGTCGATACGGCCATGGTGGGCACAGCGGGCGAGTTGCCCACGGGCGCCTCCTTCGTGATCGTGGGGCCGTGGCTGCTGGTGCCAGCGGGGAGGCCCCGGGCTCCCGTGGTCAGGGACTCGTATGAGGACGCCTGGTACCCGGCAGGGAAGACCTGCTCCACCGTGTACAGCTCCTCTTCCTGCGGGTCGGTGTCCCGCATGGAGTCGTCGGCGCTGCGGCGTTCCTCGCGCGGCGGCGGGGTGTAGAACTCCCAGCCCGTTCCGGCGGAGCTGCCAGAGCCCGCCCTGCTCCGGGCCCGCTCACTCGCGCGGCGAGCCCGTTCCTTGCGGCTGGCCTTGCGCCGGTCGGCGGGGCCGGTACCCGAGGAGGAGCCGCGCCGCTTCTTCGACTTCGACTTCACCCGGGCCTTCTTCTTCCTGCCGGGCCCGGAGCCCTTCGTACCGCCGGGCTTCGGTTTCTTGGCCAAGTCGACCTTCGGGCCGGTACTCGTGGCGGAACCGCCGGCGGGCTTCGGCTTCTTCGTGAGGTCGACCTTCGGCCCGGCCGGGGCGGTCTCTGCGGCCGCGCCGTCCTTGCCTCCCTTCTTGACCCTGGCTACGACAGGCGGGTCGAGATCTGCACGCCGCCGTTCCAGGCGCCCCCCGGCTGCGTCGGTGACCGTCTGCCCGAGGGCCTCCCGGAGCGTGGTGCGCTCCGTGAAGGTGGCCGCCGCCTCTTCCTTCTTCCTCTTCTTGGCTTCGGCCCGCTCCTGGCGGGCGCGGTCTCTGCGTTCGGCCTTCGCCTCCAGGCGGCCGTTGCGGATCCGGTCCTTCACGGCCTGACGGGAGTCCCGGCTGCTGTTCCGCCTCGTCCGGGCCGCGCCGTCGTCCTGGGCCCGGCGTTCCCGTCGGGCCGCCTGCCGGTCCGCACGCCGCTGAGCCCTGGCGCCCTGCCGGGCGGCGGCCCGGTCCTGGCGGCCACGGGCCCGCTCCAGAGCCGGGCTGGAGCCTTTCGAGCTGGGGGACTTGCCGCCCGACGGCGACTTGATCCCCGATCCCGAGCTGTCGTTCTTCCTGGACGAGCCGTTCTTCCTAGAGTCCGACGACTTCGGACCGTTCTTGGTGCCGACCGAGCCCGACCCGTTGGACGTCTTCGGCGAGTTCTTCTTGCCCCCGCCCGGCGCCGTCCCGGGCCCGGACTTGCCGTTCCGGCCGGGTCCGGTTCCGCCGGCGCCCTTGCCGCCGCCCGTGAGGGACCCGCGGCCGCCGCTCAGGGTCTTGCGGCCATAGTCCTGGCTGGAGGGGATGGACTTGCCGCGCTTCTGCGCGGCCTTGTCGCCGATGCTCTGCATGGCGAGGGCGTGCTTGGCGGCCGCTTCCTCGCCTGCGAGCCGGTTCTTGAGGCGGGCCGCGCGCAGTGGGGCCAGTTCCTCGGCCCGCTCCGCGCGCCGTTGCCGCCAGTCCGTGAGCACGGTCGCGGTGCCCCGGAGCGCGGCCAGCGCGATGGCCAGGGTCGCCGCGAGGCTGAGGGCGGCGACGCCGGGCCCGTCCGCCTCGCCGTCGTCGCTGTCGAGGCGGGCGGGCGCCGTGCCCTCGGAGCGGAGGGCGACGGTGCCCGTCGGCTCGGTCGAGCTGGGGACCGGCGGGAGCGTCGGGGTCAGGTCGGCCAGGGACTCGGCCGCCGACCGGCGACGCCGGAGGGAGGGGAGTACTGCCCCATCGCCGCCGTCGTCCGGCCCGGAGGCCGGGGACGGCGGTTCGGCGGGTGGGGCCGGGGGTGCCGGGGGAGGGGCACCCGGGATCGGGGGGAGCCCCGGCGGGGCCCCTCCCCGGGATCGGAAAGAGACGACGTTGTCGTTCCGGTTGTCGTCCCGAGGGTCATCAGCCACGTGCTCTCCAGGGTTGACAGAGGGTGACCGGATGGGGGATCCTCGCGCGCCCGCGCGCCCGGGCGCCCGCGCGCCCGCCTTGGCCCCCCGAATCCGGTCCGCCCCCGGGTGATGATGATGGTGATGACGCTTACGCGCCGTGACTCCCGTCGTGACGTCCGGCCCAGTTCTCCAGCGTCCGCGCGAGGTCATTCCACAATTCCGGATCGTCCTTGTCCTTGCAGATCTTGCGGACCCGGTCCCACCAGGCGTCGACTCGGCCCGCGTCGCCTCGCATCTCCACCTGGCGGGCCTGCCGCGCCGCCCAGTGGGCGGCGCGGCGAGCCTGTCGGTCCTGGCCGGCAGAGGGCACCTGCTGCACTGATCAGGCTCCCTTGCGGTCGAACAGGTCGTTCACACCCCGGACGGTCCGGCCGCCGGACCCCTTTCCAGCGTCCTGACCTGCGGTTTCGCCGCTCGCCTCCTCGTCTTCCTTGGGGCGGGCGGCCATCGTGGCGACCGTCTTGTTCAGCGACTTCTCGGCGAAGTCGCTGACCTTCTCGCGCCGGGAAGCCTTCAACGCGGCCCTCTCTGCACGCTGAGCAGGCAGGGCGGCCACTGTGCTGATGTGGCTGGAGTACGCGTCGCGCAGTGCCTCCGAGGCGTTCGCCGCGTCTCGGGAGGCCTTGACCAGCCGGTTCCAGTGCTTTTCGACCTTGCGAGCCCGCCTCCGGGCGGACCAGGTGCGGTCACCGGGGACGTGCTGGGACCGCAGGGCGACTTGGAACACGACCCGGGCCTTCTCGTAGGTGCCGAGGTCGCCTTTGTGTTCGTCCTGCCTGGCCAGCGTCCAGTCGGTCAGGTGGCCCAGGTTGAGCAGTTTCAGGTAGGGCTGGAACTCCGGGGGCAGCTTGTTCAGGGCGTCAGTGGTGTTGTTCGTGTGCTCGATCTCGGGCACGGGGTTTCTCCTCTCGGGGAAGGGCCCGCCGACTCTCGGGGGCAGTGGCGGGCCCGGCCCGCGGCGTGCTCGCCGCGCCGCATCAGCGGACGGCGCGGATCTGGTTGCGGACCCACTCCGGGTCCAGGGCGCCGAACTCGGCGGCGAGAGCGGTAGGCGAGGGGGTCTTGCCCGCCGCGAGGATCTCGGTGGCGCGGGCCCGTACCGCTGCCCGCTGCTCGGCGCTCGGGCCGTCAGTCCTGCCCGGCTTACCGCTGCGCGGACGGGCGATACCGCCCGGCCTACCGCCACCGGTAGAACGCGGTTTACCGCTACCGGTAGAACTGGGATTACCGGTCGAGTTACCGCTACCGGTAGGCGACGGGTTACCGGTCGGGTTACCGCTACCGGTAGAACCGGGATTACCGGTCGAGTTACCGCTACCGGTAGGCAGCGGGTTACCGGTGTCCCCGCCGCCCGGCTGACCGGTGCCGCTACCGGTGGAGGCGGCGTCCGCGTCGGCGGTACCGCTCGGCGCGGGCTTCGCGGTGTCGTCGTGGTCGGTCTCCAGCAGGCGGTGAACGCGCCAGACGATGGCGACGACAACGAGGACCGCGACGACGATGAGCCCGATGCTCGGGTGCTGCCTGCCGTCGATCACCGTCACGCCGGTGCCCGTCATCTGAGCGACGTGGTACGTGATGTTGGTGGCGGCCATCAGCCCGAGCGCGTACGGCACGTCCTTCTTCATGCGGAAGGCAGTGACCGCGTAGACATCCAGGCCCACCGGCATCGCCCAGCCCAGGTCACCGAAGGGCGTACTGCCGAGCCCGACCATGCGGGCGAAGCTCCACTCGCCGGAGGCGGTCAGGGCGATCGCGGCCGCGAGCGAGACCCAGGTGCAGCCCTGCTTGACCATCTCCCCGCGGTCCCGGGTCCGCTTGAGGCTGGCCGCGCGCTTCTCGGCGACGCGCCGGGCCTCTCGGGCGGCGTCCAGCTCGCGGTTGGCTTCCGTGAGCTTGTCGTCCGCCTCCTTGCGCACCGCGCCGGCGGCGGTCCGGGCTTCCTTCTCCGCCTCCTTGCGCAGCTCCACGAATTCGGCCGCGAGCCGATCCCGCTGGGCCTGCCGATCCCGCTCGTGCTGTTCGCCGAGCTGGCGGAACTGGGTCTCGATCTCCGCCCGAGCGGCGTCCACCTCCGTCCGGTACGCGGTGAGTTCGGCGTCGATCTCGGCCCGGCGTGCGCTCAGCTCCTCGGCCAGTTCGAGCCGGGCCTCCCGGCGGGTCAGCTCTAGCTCCGAGTCGAGTGCCGCACGCGCCGTCCTGATCTCCACCGCCTGGTCCTGCGCCTCACTGATGATGCGGTCGGCGTCGGCCAGGGCTTTGCGGTAGGCGGCTTCTGCCGAAGTCCGGCGCAGTTCCACCAGGGCGTTCGCACGGTCCTCCGCCTCGGCGAGCACGACGCCCACCTGCTTCTCGGCGTCGGCGAGCAGGTTCTTGGCCTGCTCCTCGGCATCCGCCATGACTTCGTCGGTCTCGGCGGCGGCGTCGATCCGGGCCTGTTCGAGGATCGTCTGCGCGTCGTCCCGGGCTCCGGCGCGGATGGTGTCCGCGTCGCCCTCGGCTCGGCGCAGTCGCTCCCCAACCTCCTCGGCGGCCTCCACCAGGACGCGCTTGGCGTCGGCGGCTGCCGCCCGGCGGATCTGCTGGACTTCGTTCTTGGCGGCCTGGATCAGCGCCGCCGTTTCCTGGGCCCCGGTCCACCGCGCACCGTCGATCACGTCGGCGGCACGGTCGCGGAGATCCGCAGCCAGGGCCTCACCGTCTTCCCGCGCCTCCGGCTTCGGCGGCGGGGCCGCCGCCTTGGCCGGGCGGCGCGGCGTCGTCGTCTTCCGGGCGTTGCGGGCAGGTGGCTTACGGGCCCCCACACCGACCTCCTCTCATGCAGGTGGCCGCCTCCCGGCGGCCACCTCGGTGTTCGGTCCGTCAGCCCCGCACGCGGCGGGCGGCCATCCGGCCAACGGAGTTGGCCATGGTCGAGATCCACTCGAAGCCCTTGCCGACGCGCTCGACCAGCGTGTGGTCACCGGCCCGACTGCACGTGGCCTCGATGTTCGAGCAGCGATCGTCCAGCCAGTCCATGACCGCGTTCAGCCGCTGCGAGACCCGGTGGTCTTGCTCCGCCCAGAGCAGCTCAAGGGCGTAGAGAGGCATCGTCAATCCGGTCCACAGCAGCAGCGTCAGCCGCAGGCGGAGCCGGGCCAACAGCCCGGGGGCGTTCGCGGCCACAAGCAGGTCGTAGAGGACGTCGAACTCCTCGCCGGACCAGTTCTCCATCGGACCGTGCTGACGGCGGAAGTCCCGCACGGTCCTCTTCAGCCTGGTGAGCAGGGTGATGGTCACCGTCGTCCTCCGATCCCGGACACGGCCTGACCGTGTCGCTGCAACCCGGCCTCCGCCTGTCGGCGCCTCTCCTCCGCCTCACGGGCGGCCTCGGCCGCGGACTTGGCGGCGTCCTGCTGCGCGCTCACGCGGCGCGCCCCGTGTACTCGTCGCCGGTGACCTGCTCGTCCAGGTCGACGGTGACGGCGGCGACCAAGGCGTCCGCCTCGGCGACACTGATGGCCCCGTAGCCCACGGTGGCCTGCACGTTCACGTTGCCGTGGAACATCGCCCCGGCGACGGTGAACCCGGTCACCGTCCGCGTGAGCGCGGAGTGCGCCATCTGCTCGACCAGGTCGGGCAGCAGGCCGGCGGCCTCCTTGCCGAACGCGAGGTCGACGGTGATCCGGCCCTTGTTGGACACGGTCACGGCCACCTCGACGCCGACCCGGGCCAGGTCCTGGACCTCGGAGTAGACGTGCCACGCCTCCTCGACCACGTCCTGGACGCCGTCGTTGACGGCCCCGGCACGCAGCGGGGCGGCGTTGGTTGCGATGATGGTCATGCGGATCAGCTCCTAGCTGGGTAGATCCGTGGACCCCCGGCACGTACAGGCGTTGCACCGCCTGTACGCATGTGCCGGGGGTCGCGCCGTACGGGGGACGGCGCGGTAGGCGAGCGGGGACTCGAACCCCTGTCTCCTAAGAGCCCGAACCTGTCGGGCACGCCCTCATGACCTGTGCCTTTGGAGTGCCGCCGGGCACCTCCCCGCGTGGGGAGCACCCGGCGGCCATCCGGCC